>RFJM01000455.1 GCA_003694905.1 Caldilineae bacterium | reverse complement strand
GCGATGGGGGTTGGCCATAGCGCTGGCCACCCGGGCAAACAGGTTATAAAGTTGTTCCTTATGGCGGCGTTGTTCGTTGTCGGAAGGGAAAGTCATCGGTAATCAGTCGGACAATATAAAAGTATTCAATAGATTAATTGAATAGTATGCTACAGATATTAATTTGAGTCAAATGTGGCGGTTCGCCAGGGTGGGGAGCGTTTGCAGATTTGCCCAATGGGAGAAGTTTGTTTAAGGCTAAACCTCAAGTTTACTTAAACACTTTTCAGGCTAAATATGGTAGCAAAAAAACGGAAGGCATTTGGATTAACTGGTCGGGTAGCAAGGAGGCATTGCTGCCTCCCCGCCCCCTAAGAACGGTGCGTGCGCCTTTCAACGCACACCGCTCAAGCCGCTCAAACGCCCCTTGATAGGACGCGATGATAGCACAGTCAAACCCAGGCTGTGAACTTGTCGGTGACAGGTGGGATGCAGCAACACCAGATTGTCCGCCGTGTCTGGGCCGCCGTGTACCCGTTGTACGATATGGTGGCGTTCCCACTCGGTTTCCTCGGTGAGCTTCTCACCACAGACCGGACAGACCCCGTTTTGTGAACGCCACAGGTATAGCAGCGTTCGTTGCCCTTTCAAGCCGGCCTCCATCTTGGCCTGAAGCCGTTTCTCGAAATAGGGTTCCCACCTGGGATCGTAGGGGTTGGCTGCTGCTCTGACCTTGACGTGCCGCTGGATGGGCACTGGGCTGCCCTGAAGAGGGTGACTCTACGATGGTTGCCATCTTTGTCGGGCACCTGGCCGTAGAACGCCCAGTCGGGGCCAAAGTACTTATTCCTGATCCAGCCGGCGCTCTTGTTCCGGTGTCGCCCCTTGGCCCAGCGCCAGAGCGCCTGGAATATCGCGTGGTCTACATGCTTGAAGACTTTCTTGCTGACCACGTGGCGGTGATAGTTATCCCAGCCCCGAATCAGGGGGTTGAGTTGAACAATCAGTTGTCCGGCTGAGACGCATGGATTGGCTTTGATGATCCCTCGGACTTTGGCCAGGAACGCCTTGACGCTCTGTTTCGATGGCTTGATCAGCAGCTTGCCGTTGTACTTGCGGACGTTTTGGCCCAAAAAGTCAAAGCCGTCCTCGATGTCGGTCAGCTTCGTCTTTTCGGCCGACGGTTCCAACCCACGTTCCGCCAGGAAGGCCACAACACCGGGTTCGATGTCCTCACCCAGCAGGGCCAAGCTGCTGCCGGTGATCACATAGTCATCGGCGAACCGGATCAGGTGCAGCTTGGCCTGGCGTTTCGTGCCGCGATGTGGCTGGTTAGCTATGGCCGCTTCCAGGCCGTCCAGCGTCATATTCGCCAGCACGGGTGATATAATGCCCCCTTGAGGTGTCCCATCCTCGGTGTGGTAGAACACGTCGCGGTCGATGTACCCCGTCTTGAGCCATTGCTTCAGGATGCGCTTCTCGATGGGGATGTTCTCCAACAGCCATGCGTGAGAGATGTTGTCGAAGCATCCCCGAATGTCGCCTTCATACACCGCGATAGGCGACGTTTTCTGCCGGAAGCACAAGAAACATTGGGCGATGGCGTCCGCCGGTGAACGCTCGCGACGGAAGCCATACGAGTTGGGGTCACCTGTCGTTTCGGCGATCGGGTCCAGCGCCAGCTTGTACAGGGCTTGCATCGCCCGATCCAGCATGGTGGGAATGCCCAGTGGCCTTTTCCGCCTGCCATCCCGTTTCGGTATGTAAGTCCGCCTCAGCGGCTGTGCCCGATAGCCCCGTTGGCGCAGCGATTGAATCGCGTGCGCCTTCTTCTTGGGCGTGTCCCAGATTTCTCCATCCACGCCCGGCGTCTTCTTGCCTCGGTTGTCTGTCACTCGTCTCACGGCCAAGGCTTTGCCGCTGAACGAGTGGGTCAGGAGCCATTGTAGGGCTTTCACCTTGCCCCATCTCCCGGCCTCTATCGCCTTCACGATACGCGCCTGGAGCCGCCTTACGTTGCGATGGACCTTCTTCCAGTCGATGCTGTTCCAGTCCATCGCCTCGTAGGGAGGTGCACCAGCCAGTGTTGCCACCGCCGTCATCTGCCTTCCTCCCTGCGACGGTTTGCCAAACTCTCTCGTGACGAGCGACCCGGCGGAAGTCGGCCCGCTTTCGCGGAGGGTGATGTTGTCATCGACTTCCGCTCACGGTCGTTGCTCGACGACTCAACCCCTATCCAGCCCGCTACAGGCTGGCCTTCGCTTCCTCCGCCCTCCTTTACCCGCCGGCCTTTCGGCGTCCCTTGCGGCTCGCTTTCCCGCCCTCGACCTGCCTTCCGGTCCGAGTCCGTGCGGACCCTGAGTGAGCGAAGGAGACCGACGGGTTTACCACGTTCCGTGCAAGTACCTGCGTGGGTTAGGTTCCGCCTCTCCGCCGGGGGTGCACCATCTGCGACAGGTGAGTTAGGAGCACCTGTACCTGACCCCTTGCCTTTTGGCCCAAGCCTGTGAGCCCTTGCGGGGCTCGACCGTTTCGAGCTCCATCCGAAACAGCCCAGCACCTTTGGCTTGTTCTCAATGACGACGTTTATCAGCGATTCACCTGGGTTAACCATACCACGCCATCCTGGCCCCCGACCGCTTTGGTGCTAGCAGTCGCAGCTTCCTCTCGCGATTCCGCTGCCAGCCTGGGCGTTCAGCCCGGCTGTGCTGAACTGATCGGCTGAGGGATACTGTTGTCCCGAAGGCTTCGCACCCCGCCAGCACCCCCGTAGGGATGGTTTGCCTGACGACGCACGCTTCGGTAGGATACCGGTGGCAGAACACCGGGTTATGTCCCGCAACATCGCCATGAGCCTGATAATGTTGCAGTCATAACAGCCACTCGCACGACTTCGTGTCGCACCCTAACGATAAAGCTCAGCCGCCCACCGGAGCGCCAACGGAGGCGGGTCGGCTGGAGCGGATGTCAGGCGGGCATTCGCTCCGATCATTTAGCGAGTTCTCGGCACAATATGCGCACGCAGCCACTCCGTAAACGCTTCGCGTCCTATGTCCCCTGAAGCGACTTGTAAGATAACCTGCTCCTGCTCATCAACCGAGGCCTCTATCTCACAGCCGTTTAGCACCAGAAATGTCTCCATGGCCGCATGGCCGAGCCTCTTAT
>RFJM01000454.1 GCA_003694905.1 Caldilineae bacterium | reverse complement strand
TTACTATTCATTGGCCTGTAGTAATACGGCATCAATCACAGTCTGACTCAGTCTGAATCCTTGCTGGTGTAGTTGCTCGATTTCAGGTCGAATTGCAGACAAAAGCCCGACCTGTTTCGCCTTGAGTAATACCCCGACCGTTCCAATCTTCTTTATCCCAAGTTGGAGACCACGATCATGAGGCTGGTCTTACCTCTAGCGTCTCTGCTGCGGCAAACTCTTCGGCCAGTTCCGCGGGGGAGTAGTTGATGTACGCGATGCCACGTGCTCGAAGCAAGGTCAAGAACTCAACCCGAGAGATGCCCAGCAACCGTGCTGCTTTCCCTGAAGATATGTGTCCTTCAGTAAACAGAGATAGGACCAGCCACTCGACTACACGACGCTGTATCTCGTTTTGATCTAGGCCGAATCTGAGTAGAGAAGCAGGAATCTGGATTTCAAGTGTTGCCTCTGCCACGGATTTACTCCTTTCACGAGAGCTCTGGCTCCTGAGATTGTAATCATAGCACATAGGGCACACTTCGCCAATCCACTCAACAGCTTCCCTCCACGCTCAGTATCGCTCCAACAAGAGCCGTACCTCCTCCTCGTGCGAGAGGTCCTTCATCCCTTCCCACTCGGCACGGCGCACGGCCAGGAAGGAGCGGGCCAGGTCCGGTTCTAGCGCGTCCAGCAGAACCTGGTCCTGTTCGAGGGCCTGGATCGCCTGGCCCAGGTTCTCCGGCAGCCGGCGGATACCCTTGGCCTCTCGCTCCTCCTCAGGGAGATCAGCGGGGTCCATCTGTACCGGATCACCGGGCGACATGTCTTTTTCGAGGCCATCCAGGCCGGCGACGATCACCGCCCCCAGGGCCAGGTAGGGGTTGCAGGTGGGGTCCACCGTCTTCAGTTCCAGGTTGGTGATGGGCCGGCCCGCCGGCGGCTGGGGCACGCGGATGGCAGCTTCGCGGTTGCCGTAGCCCCAGCAGGTGTACGCGCCGCTCCAGAAGCGGGGCAGAATGCGCCTGTAGGAGTTGGTGCTGGGTGTGGTGAACGCCATCAGCGCCGGCAGATGGCGGAGGATACCTGCGGCGAAAGCGGCTGCCTCAGCCGAGATGGCGTCGGGGTGCTCGGGATCGGCTGTCAGATTGCGGTCCCCCTGCCACAGGCTGATGTGCAAGTGGGCTCCGTTGCCGGCCTTGTCCGCGAAGATCTTGGGAACGAAGGACGCGATGAAGCCGTAGTCGTTCGCCACGGCGCGTACCGTCTCGCGGAAGACGATCTGCTGGTCGGCGGCTGCCAGGGCGTCGGCGTAGCGGACCGGCATCTCGAACTGGCCGCTCCCCGACTCGGAGTAGAGCATCTCAGGCACAACGCCCTGGTCTTCCAGGGCATCGCTGATCTCGTCAATGACGTCCACCGCGCTGTCCAGGGCGAACGTCTGGGCAAACACGGTGGGGTCCGCCGGCGCCCACCCGTCCCCCTCGGGCTCAAGCAGGTAGAACTCGTTCTCGAAGGCGGCCATGAAGTGCAGGTCACGCTCGGCACCCTGGGCGATGGCTCGGCGCAGAAAAGTGCGGGGGCAGTGGCCCCACGGCCGGTCCCCGTCGTAGATGTCGGTGAGGACGCGGGCGTGGCCGGGGGCGTATGGGAGAGGGGTGAAGGTGGCCCAGTCGGCGCGCATGTGAACCTCGCCGGCAGGGGTGAGGCCGGAGCCGGCGGACGGGGCATCGTACATCACCGGCAGGGCCTGCTGGGCGGCTGCGATCCCCACCCCATCGCCCTTCAGGTAATCGTCCAGGAAGGCGGTGTGAACTGCCTTGGCCCGAATCAGGCCGGCGTTGTCCGTCCAGATGAACCGCACCCATCGAATTCCCTGGGTCTGGATGGTGGCTACAACAGCGTTCAGGTCACTCGGCATCGGCGTTCTCCTTTGAGACTTCCGAAGTCCGCCAGACTTCGGAAGTCTGCCTCACAGGAACTCGAAGTACTCGGCCACTTCCCACGGATCTACGCGCTCGTTGAAGGCCGGCGTGCCATAGTCATCGCTGCACGCCGCGCGGGCTTTCCCGATCTCGTGCCGTTTGACGGCCAGGAAGAGCCTGACGAACTCGTCCCCCAGGGCCTGAGTCATGACTTCGTCCGCTTCCAGGGCGTCCAACGCTGCGTCCAGGCTCTGCGGCAGATCTACCACGTCCTCCAGGCCATACGCCATGCCGTCCACCGGGGCCGGCGGTTCCAGCTTGCGGCGGATGCCGTCCATGCCGGCAGCCAGGCAGGCGGCCATGACCAGATACGGGTTGGAGGCGGCGCACGGGGTTCGGTTCTCGATGTGGGTGCCTTCACCGCGCGTACCCTTCACGCGGATCCCCACGGTGCGGTTTTCGTGGCCCCATGTGGCGTTGGTGGGCGCAAAGCTGTACAGTTTGTATCGCTTGTAGCAGTTGACGGTGGGGGCGACCAGGGCGCACATGGCCGGCGCGTGAGCCAGTTGGCCGGCCAGGAAATGCCGGCACACATCGGACAGGCCATCGGGGCCGTCGGGGTCGTCGAATGCGTTCCGACCCGAGTCAACGTGGAACAGGCTCTGGTGGTAGTGGCAGCCGGAGGCGCTCTGGTCTATGTAAGGCTTGGTCATGAAAGTGGCCGTGTAGCCGTTGCGCTGAGCTACCTCTTTCACGCCGTTCTTGAAGGTGAAGGCGTTGTCTGCGCCCGTCACCCCATCGGCGGGGGCGAAGTTGATCTCCATCTGACCGGGGCCGTATTCGGCATTGGCGGTGATGATGTCTACGCCCACGGCGCTCATCCCGCGCAGAATCTGATAGACCAGGTCCTCATCGAAGTTGTTGCGCAGGGTGGCAAAGATCTGGATGCCGGGGAAGGGAGGCTCCTGAGATTCGCGATCCACCAGGTAAAACTCGTACTCGTAGCCGCTGCGCAGCGTGTAGCCCATTTCTGCCAGTTCGTCCAGCAGCTTGCGCACGATCAGGCGTGGGTGGGCCATGGCCGGCCGGCCATCGTAGAAGTAGGGTTCGCAGATGACGCGGGCTGTGGCATCAGCCCAGGGCAGCACACGGAACGTGTCGAAATCCGGGAACAGCCGGCTGTCGGGGAACCCGATCTCCTCCAGGTAGCCGGTGCCAGGAGCGACGCCGGCCTGCACATCGAAGCCGAGCTGGCCCAGCAGAAAGTTCAGCCCATGAGTGGCAAAGCGCTCGAAATGGGCCAGGGGTATCGTCTTGGAACGGGCGATGCCGTGGGTATCGGTCTGTTCGAAGCGGATGAATTCGATGCCATGTTCCTGGATGAGTTGTTGCGCGTCACTCAGAGTCATGGTGTTCTCCTCCGAAAAGAGTTGGCTGGTTGACTAGATGGCTGGATGGCTGGTACCAGCCATCCAGCCATCTAGCCATTCAGCGTTGTCATGCTGCCTTGATGATACGCCGCAAAGGGCGTTGATTCCTGCAGATTTAGCGAGATGGTTCATTTGGCTCGG
>RFJM01000453.1 GCA_003694905.1 Caldilineae bacterium | reverse complement strand
CGTTTTTTCATTGGCCCAAAGTTTCGCGTGTGCACGCGCAACGTCCGACCGGCCCTGCCCCATTGGAGGGGCGGTGTAAAATTTCACGCCTCCTTCGCCTATGGCGGCGAGCAAGGTTCCGTGGCGGGCCAAAATTCTCAAAGCATCATGGCTGACTGTAGTGCCGGGACCCATGAGGATGATGGATATCGTCTGGTAGGGGATGGCGTAGTTCCCTGGCGCGATACCCTGACTCCCAGCGGCAAGGAAGCGCAAGGTGCCATCTTCGACGTAGATGTTCCCTTTTGACAGCCAGAGCAACCCATGCCTGTCCGCATGGGGAATACGGGCTCCTGCAAGCCCCAATCTGCCAGGGAACAGCGTGCTTCGGCTCATCGAACAGGCCGCAGAAGGATCATGCCGAAACCGAAGGATCGGTGCCGGCCGATGCCACGGCGAAGCAAGGTAAGAAGGCTTGCGCCGTCGCCGGCCTGCAATGCACCCCGAAACTCCACTTGGGGCCGTAGCCGGTGCGTAGACTTGCGGGGTTTGTCGTGGGTTTTTCGCATCACCTTGGTCAAACGGAAACCTTCGCCCTTGACGCTGCAAATCCGAATGTCACCGACGCTTTCCACCTGCGCTGTGAACCAACGTTGATAGATCGAATAGCGGTCGAGCTCGTCTTCCGGCGCGCGATCCGCTTCGATGAGAAAGACGTCTTTCTCCTGGCCTGACCTGGACTTGCGTCCAACCGGGCAGCACAAGGTCTCGAAGGCGAAGCGGCGGCCTGGAGGCCACGCTTGTGGCAAGGCCTTGTCCAGCACGCGCTCGGGCGGGCAGACGGCTGTTACCGCAGGTGTGGCGAAGCGGGCCAGATGGTCGGCCAACTCATCTGCAGGGTGATCTGAATAGGCGAGGATTCGGCTCGGCTGGCTTAGGTTTGGTCGCCGCGGCATGAGCAGGCGCCAAGGGCGCGGGGCAAGATCATCGAAGGCAGCTTTGAGCCATGCATGGCCCAAGTAGCCGAAGTCCAGCTCGTCATTGCCGGGGTCCAGCCCCTGCTCGCGGGCGAAGGACATGAAGGCTTTGGGGTCCAGGGTGCATTGGATCATGTAGAGGGGATTCATGGTCAGCTTTCCAAGACGCCTTCGGCCCGCTCCCGGCTGCCGGCGGGGAGCTGATTGGGCCAGTCGCGCAGGTCATAGACACGGCGGATCTCGCCCCGGGCACCGTAAGGCATGCCGAGGTGTGCGGGCCAACAAGCCTCCATCTTGCCCGCCTCCGTTTGTATTTGGCCGAAGCGGTCCCAGCGGGGCACGGACCGGAGGATGGCGAAGAGGTCTACGCCTTCGCGTATAGGTTCGGGGTCGAGCAGGGGACGTGCGGGCAGACAGGCCTTGCGCCCCAAGAACAGGGGTCGGGCCGGGTGGGCAAGAGCCCGGTGGACATCCTCAAGGTTTGGCTCGTTTCTTCCCAACAGGGCGAGGGCGACGGTCATCATGCCGTCGGCCCAGTGGTGGCGGTAGCGAATGTGGGTGCCAAGCCCACTCGCGCCATCTCTCCATTCAACCTTTCCGCGTGTTGTCCATCCTCCCTTGGGATCGCCCTTCTTTTTCAAATCCGCGTAACCAACCATCTTGGGTTGGCCTAGGTCCACGGTGTGGTAGTCCACCAGGCGTTGGGGCGGCACGTCCCAGCGGGCGGCGTACTCGATGCGCCCCTGCAGAGCCTGCAGGCGATCGAAGTCGCCATGACGCCAGCCCAGGGCGTTGGCGACGAGGCCGGTGAGGAGACTCGTGCCGGGGAAGCGCTCGATGAAGCCGTGCTGGTCGATCATCACGCCTCCGAAGCTCATCAGCGGCGCATCCAGGCGCAGGACGAGGGCTCTCATGACGCCGCCCCGAAGACGTGATCCAAGGCCTTGCCGATGGCCTCGGGCAGGGGTAGGACGAGTTCGGATTCCCGCGGCCAGGGATGGTGGCTGGAGACCCAACGGCCGGCTTGATCCTGGCCGTACATCTGCTCCATGCCACTGAGGTACCCGGCCGCGGCCTGGGCGGACTGGGCCAGGGGGTGGATCCTCTCTGAAGGCTGGATCGGCTGCAGGTAGGCGTTGGCCAGGCTGCGGGGCTGGCCGTCGCCCGCCTCCAGGAGCATCCATTCGGCGTGGGCGTAGGGGGCGGTGGCCCCCAGCTTGGCCCCCGGGGTGACTTGGGCGATGGCGTAGATGAGCCGTTCCAGGAGCCGGCGGGCGTCGCCGTGGTCCTGCTCGCGCCATGCCTGGGCACCTGCCCCGCTGAGGTTGGAGACCAGCAAAGGTACGTCCACTGCCACATAGCCGTAGAAGATGCCCGCGCCCAGCTCCATGTCGCCAGCGTGGGCGGCACCAGTCTCCTCGTCCCGGTTGAGGTCGTCCACCACGGTGAAGAAGTCCACCTCCGTGTCCAGGGCGTGGGTGGTGAAGGCGTGGGCCACGTGTACGGGGGCGTCCAGACGGGCGAGGATGTCGGAGGTGACGAAACGCCCGAACAGGGCGCCCTCGAAACCGGCGGCCAGGTCGTGGGCGCCGGCCTGTCTCATGAGGGCCTTGAGGTTTTT
>RFJM01000452.1 GCA_003694905.1 Caldilineae bacterium | reverse complement strand
GACGAAGCCGTGGCGGCCGGCAAGCTGACGCAAGACAAAGCCGACCAGATACTCGCGCGCGCCGAACAGGTCGCCGGCGACTGGGTGAATTCCGGCAAGAACCCGGCCTCGCCACGCTGCCGTCGTATGTTCAACGCGGCCGTTCACTGGTCCAGGCTGGCTGCGGAGGCCATCGGCATGCCCGCCCGCGACTTTGCCAAGGCCCTGGCCAAGTGCCAGACCCCGGCCGAGATCGCCGAGGCCAACGGCAGCAGTGCGGATATCGTGGTGGCAGCCATTCTCGCCGACGCCCGTTCCCATCTGGATCAGGCCGTGGAGGATGGCAAGCTCAGCCGGGAAGAGGCCGACCGGCGGCTGGCCGAAACCGAGTCCCGTGTCACCAAGTGGGTGCACAGCAGCATCCCTACACCACGTTGTCAGGATCCATCCTGATCGGCAACGTCGGCCCGACAACCAGGCAACCCGGAAGCGCCGGGACATGAGTACAGCTCGTGCTCCCGGCGCTTCGGCTTTTTCCGGTGGTAGGCCGGCAAAGCGCGCCCGGCCGAAGCCGTCCTACCCACTACCCAGGCGCTCAAGGAAGGCTTTCACTTCCTCGCCCGGTTCCACACCCAGGTCGCGGCGCAGGCTCTCGCGCAGGGCCAGGTAAACCCGGCGGGCCGCGGTGTACTCGCCCTGCGTCGCCAGCGCCTGCATCTGCAAAAGCGCGGCCTCTTCGTCGCATGCGTCCATCGCCAGCAGGCGCCCGGCGCAAGACACCACATCTTGGCACTCTCCGATGGCAAGGTAGCGCCGGGCCAGCGTCAGCATCCCCTTCCTGTAGAGCTCGTGCAGATGCTCGCGGATTTCCAAAGCCCACTCCTCGTATGGCTCCTCGGGCAGGAAGTCGCCCGTGTACAGGGCCAGGGCTTCTTCCAGGGTGCGGACTTCTGCGCTCTCCGGATGGGCGAGGAGTGCCCGCAAACGCTGCTCGAAGTCCCGAAAATCCACCGTGGAGCCTGAGGGCAGCAGCAGGCGATACGTATTTTCTTCTACCTGGAGATAGCGGCTGGGAAGGCCGGGGGCCAGCTCCGGCTCCAGGGTGCGACGCAACGAAGCCACTGCCTGATGCAGGTTCTTGCGCGCCTTGCGCGGCGTGTGCTCGGGCCAGAGCCGCTCCATCAGCCACTCCATAGGGACGGCTCGGCCTTCATGCAGCAGGAGCAACTGCAGGACTTTGCGCGCGGCCGAGCGCTCCCAGCGGGTGATCTCCTGCTGACCGCGGGTGAGGTGGAATCCGCCCAGGCAGCGGACATGCAACGGCGGCGGCGTCTGCGCCAAAAGCTGTGCCAGTGCCTGCCGGGCCGCCTGCGCCACCGCAGGGTCGGCATCCTGCCGGGCTGCGGCCAGGGGCTTGATGGCCGCGACATCCCCCACCTGGCCGAGCAAGTAGGCCGCTCGGGCGCGCACCTGCGCTCGGGGGTGGCTCAGCCGCGAGAGCAGAGCCTTGGCCGCCTGTGCACCCAGCCGTGGCAGGAGACAATCCACGCACTCGGGCACCAGGTTGCGCTCCAGCGCTGCTGCCATCAACCCCGCGGTGTGCTCCTCCTCGGCCAACAGAAAGTGCAGGCAACGCCGGGGCTCGCCATGTTCGTAGAGGTGAGCGCGTTCCATGGCTTCTTGCAAGTGCCGGGCCAGTGTCGCTTCATCACCTCTGCGTAGTGCGCCGACGGCCAGAAAGTAGTGCAGCTGGGTCTGCTCGTAGTGGGCCTGATAGCGCTCGAAGATGGCAAGGGCCCTCTGCCAGATCTGTTCGGCCTCCGCCGTGTGCTCCATCTCCAGATACACGGCCCCGAGATCGATGAGAGAGAGCCCGACTTCATACTGATTACCGATATCCTCACGGCGGCGCAAGCCCTCCTCGGCCAGGCGTTTGGCCTGGGCAAGGCGGCCGCGGCGGCGGTGGAGCTGGGCCATGAAATTCAGCGTGACCGGGATCTCGTAGGTTTCGCCCAGGCTTTGCTGCGAGGCCAACGCCTGGGAAAAACACCTCTCGGCCTCCTCCCACCTTCCAGCCTCCATGTGCAATAACCCTTCCAGGTTGAGTAGATATGCGAGATGATCTCTGCGTCCGAACTCCTGAGCCAGGCGTCGGGCCCGTTCCAGCAATGTCCTGGCCTGCGGGAATTCGCCGAGCAGGTAGTAGCCGTAGACCGCGTTTTGCAGGGTGTGGAGCTGGCGATGTCGGTTGCCGGTACCCTCCAGCAGACGCAGCACCTGTTCAAAGATGGCCTGCGAAGTCAGAAGATCGCCCTTGCTCGAATGCACAAGGCCCTGCAACTGCAGCAATTCGGCCAGAAGCAGCGGGGGACCCACCTGGCGCGCCAGGTCCACCGCCTGGGCCAGGAGTTTTTCCGCCTCGGATGTGGCGCCCCTATCCATGTAGTGATAGCGAGCCGTATATCCGAGAGCCGAGGCCCGATCCGAGGGTGTCGGCGCCAGGCTCAGCGCCTCTCGCGCCAGGGCTTCGGCCTTGGCGAAGTTGCCGTGCCGCGCGGCCATCAGCGCGGCCAGATCCAGCCGGACCAGGTAGAGCGCGTCCCTGTCCTCCTGATCCCGGAGTAGCTCCTGGGCCTGATACAGAAGCTGTTCGGCCTCTCCCCGGCGTCCGCGCAGGGTTGCCAGCCGGGCGCGTATGAGCAGGAGCCAAGGCCGGGTTTCGCGATAGGAAGCGGGAAAGCGAATGAGCCAGCGTTCGAGGAGCCGGAAGCGCCCGCGGGACAGCAGAGCCCGCCAGAGTGAGCGGATCAGGTCGAGGGCGGCCTCGTAGTCCTGCGCCTGCAGCAGGTGAGCGACGGCGTGTTCGTGTTCGCCTTGCTCCAGATACCAGCTCGCGGCGCGGCGGTGCAGTGCGCGCACGGCCTCGTCCCCTACCTGCTCCCGCAGCCGGCGCTGTAGAAACGCCCGGAAGAGGGCATGGTATCGGTATTCGTCCGGCGCGGACCCCGCCGCGAATGTGAAGAGGCTCTGTTCGCACAGATATGCCAGCATGGCGGCCGAATCGTCCCGGCAGCGCACGGCATCGCACAACGGCACCCGCAGTGGGTCCAAAATCGAGGTCTCTTGCAGGAAACCGATTACGTCCCGCGGCTGGCCTTCCAGCACGACGCGCGCCAGGTAGTCGTAGAGCTGTGTCAGTGGGGCGGATGTCCGCGCCTGCGCCCAGTCCTGCGCGGGCCGTGTCTGCCACATCCCACTGCGGTACAGCAGTTGCAGGGCCGTAATCCACCCTTCGGTGCGCCGGGTCCAGTCGGCGAGAATCGCGGGATCGGGCGTGTCGCCGAATACCCGGGCAAAGAGATCGCGTACTTCCGGCTCGCTGAACCGCAGGTCACCCTCGTCTATTTCTATCACCTGACCGGCGGCGCGCAGCCGGGGAATGGCGGCCAGTTCCGGCTCGCTCCGGCCTGCCAGGATGAAGTGTAACGTGGGCGGGGCGTGTTGAAGTAACTTTCCCAACAGCCGGAGTACTTCTGCCGCCATCTGTACGTGGTGCACATCGTCCAAGATGAGCAACAAGGGCACGCTCAGTTCCTCTAACCCTCGCATGAGCAAGGCCAGCACTGCCTGAAAGGGGGGACGGGAATCGCCCAGCAACTCGAAGGCCAGGCGGGCGGCTTGTGGTACTACCGGTTCCAGGGTCGCCGCAAGGTAGGCCAGAAAGAGCACGGGGTCTCCGTCTTCCTCGTCCAGCGAGAGCCAGACCGCGAGAGGTCCGGCATGTGCGCCCGCCGCTTGCTCATCCCCCACCGGCCGGACCTGTGTCTGCCGTAGCCATGTACTCAATAGCGTGGTCTTGCCGTAGCCCGCGGGCGCGATGAGCAGGGTCAGCACGCGCTCCAGGGCCCGATCGAGTCTGTCGTACAGTCGCGGCCGTGCGAGCACGCCTTGCGCGGGCAGCGGCGGCGGTCGCATCTTGCCCTTGAGTAACGGGAACAGCGGGAGGAAAGGCTGGGAGGCCATGGTCCATCGGCAGGGGGAGACGAGGCAATGATAACACGGAGGCAGGTGGTTTACGAATCGTCTGTCATCGGAGGGTGCGTTTGAAAATAGGGGCAGCCGGTGCGCCAGGCTGGTAAGGGTCCCCCCTGCAGAGGAGTGCGGGGAAGCGCCCCCGCACCCCCCTGCACCCCCTGTAGGGTCCGTTCATAGCAAGCCGCAGGCGAAGCAATCTCCACCTCCCAAATAGGAGATTGCTTCGTCGCTTCGCTCCTCGCAATGACAGGTTGTGACCACGGCGCCGCGGGCAGGGGTGGGTGCACCCTCCTTCTGGAGTCATCCCTTGCGTAGGATGGTGGACACGTGCGCGACAAATCGCGACACAAGCCACCTCGGCGGGCGCGAAGCAATGGTACAGCAGGTGTCCGGGCGAATCACGAATTCGCCCGTAGGTGTGGCCCGACCCAACCGGACGCCGGATCATCGTTTCAGCTTGCCTGGCGGTGCTGCTGGGGATCGGCAGCGACCACAGGCTGCCCATCTTGAGACCCCCGCCCCGCACAACCTCCCGCAGGTACGGTTCTGAGTCCGGGCATGTTATAATGCGGCCTACCACCTGCGGTTCACCGCCGCGCCTGGTTCTCGGGCATCCTGGTTTTGTCGCCGGAGTTCGGCGAGCCGTTCTTCCCCTTCACTTGCAAGGAGTCGTTCATGCCCGCCAAGATCATCCTCAATCCCTATTCCAATCGCTGGGGTGCCGCAGCCTACGCCGAACAGCTGAAAACGATCTTGCATGGGTTGGGCTATGAGTTTGATCTGACGAAGACCAGAACACCCAACGAAGGCATTGTGCTGGCGCGGGAAGCGGTAGAGCAGGGCTTCGATCCGGTGGTAGCGGCCGGCGGCGACGGCACCATCAACGAAGTCGTCAACGGTATGCTGCAGGCCGGCGGCGTGCTGCAGGCCCGGCTTGGGGTTCTTCCGCTGGGCTCGGCCAACGACATGGCGTACCAGTGGGGCATTCCCCTGGATATCGAGGCAGCCTGCCGGCTCTTGGTCGATGCTCCCCACGAACGTAGCATCGATGTGGGATGGATCAACGACCGCGTGTTTGCCAATGATGTCACCATTGCCTTTGGCGCGCAGGTGAATATCGAAGCCGCCACCATCAAGCGGCTGCGGGGTTCCCTCATCTATCTGGCGGGCGTGTTCAAGGCCCTGGCCCGCTACCGCCTGCCCACCGTCACCTTCGAATGGGACGACGGCAAACTGGAGAACCGGCGTATCCTGCTCGCCTACGTGGGCAACGGCTGGCGCACAGGTGGTGTTTTCTATCTCACGCCGCAGGCTGTAGTCGATGATGGGTTGCTGGACTTCATCTTCGGAGACGCCATGGGCCGCCTGCAGACGCTGCGCCTCCTCCCGCAGACGTTCAGCGGCAGCCATATCCACGATCCTCGCGTACATATGACGCGATGCACCTGGTTGCGGGTGACCAGCGAGGACCCTCTACCCGTGTTGGCCGACGGCGAGATCATCTATAGGGACGCGCACGAACTCGACATCCGGGTGGTGCCTGGCGCGCTGCGGGTGCTGTGTGGTTCGCAGGAGGGGGATCGCCCAGAGATCGGGAAGAAGGGGTAGTACGGGGCGGTCGCCGGCGGGGACGCTGTACAAGACGATGCCGTTGCTGTAAGCAGTCTTGTGTGCGTATGGGTTGCAGCCTGCACGGATCCGCGCGCGAGTCCCCGCACGGGCTGCGTAGGATCTCGGCTTTCTACGCTGGGTGCGACAGCATGCTATAATGGTGCGCCGGCGTGGCCTGGTGGCATTCATGCGCCTCGGGTGCACGGGCGTCTCCCAGGCGACGACGCCCACTATTCGCACCGGCCGCAACCAGCACAACGTCCTGCGGCCGTGACGCGTGGCTTGCTCTGGGGCTCCCAACAGCCGCGCCGACACCCCAGAACACGTAACCAACAGGAGAGAACCCGTGACGCCAGTTATCCGAATCCAAGATGCCGGGAAGTATGTAGGCCAGACCGTTACCGTACGGGGCTGGTTGCAACGTCGCACCGGCAAGGGCAAGATCAACTTCCTGCGTGTGCGCGACGGCAGCGGGATATTCCAGGCCGTTGCCTTTCGACCCAATCTGGGCGATGAGAAGTTCCAGATCGTCAAGAACCTCACCACCGAATCTTCCATCGTTCTCACCGGTGAAATCAGGGCAGACGAGCGTGCGCCCGGCGTCCCCGGCGGCTATGAGATGGACTTACAAGACATCCAGGTGGTCCAGATCGCCGAGCCCTATCCCATCGCCCCCAAAGAGCATGGCGTCGAGTTTCTGCTCGATCACCGGCATCTGTGGTTGCGGTCCAACCGGCAGTGGGCCATAGCCCGCGTGCGGGCTGTGGTTGTGCGCGCCATCCGCGATTGGCTGGACGACCACGGTTTTCTCAATGTGGACACCCCCATTCTCACCCCCGCGGCCGGCGAAGGGACCACAACCCTGTTCGAGATCGACTATCACGGCACGCCCGCGTACCTGGCGCAAACCGGTCAGCTCTACAACGAGGCGACCATTTTCGCCTTCGGCAAAGTCTATTGCTTTGGCCCCACCTTCCGCGCCGAAAAATCCAAGACCCGGCGTCATCTCCAGGAATTCTGGATGGTCGAGCCCGAGATCGCTTTTTGCAAGCTGGAGGAATTGCTGGAGATCGAGGAGGAATTCGTCAGCTACATCGTGCAAACGGCCCTGGAACGTTGTCGGGCAGAGCTCGCCCTCCTCGAACGGGACACAACGCTGCTGGAAAACGTCCGCCCTCCCTTCCCCCGCATCACTTACGACGAAGCCCTGGAGCGTATCAACCGCGCGGCTGCGGAAGGCGTGACCGTGCCACCCCATGATGAACCGCTCCCGGCCCTGGAATGGGGCTCCGACTTCGGCGCGCCTCACGAGACCTACATCGCCAGCCTCTTCGACAAACCCGTCTTTGTCACCCATTATCCCACCGTCTGCAAAGCCTTCTACATGGAACCGGAACCGGGCCGACCCGAAGTTTGTCGCAGTGCCGACCTGCTGGCGCCCGAAGGCTACGGTGAGATCATCGGCGGCAGCGAGCGCATGAGTGATCCCGACATGCTGGTCGAGGCCATCCACAAGCATAACCTGCCCGAAGACGCCTACGACTGGTATGTGGAGCTCCGGCGCTACGGTTCCGTCCCCCACAGCGGCTTTGGCCTGGGTATCGAGCGCACGGTGGGCTGGATTACAGGCATCTCGCACCTGCGTGAGGCCATCGCCTTCCCCCGCACCCTCGGTCGTATCACACCTTAGGGCCCCGCATCCCGTCGGCAGGCTCACCAGCCTCATGCCCTACCTGCTGATTCCGCTCGCGGCCTTGCTGCTGACCCTGCTCCTGACTCCCATCAGCCGCCGGCTCGGGCGGCGCTGGAACCTGGTCGACCGGCCGGGGGGGCGCCGCCGCCATCATGGCCTGGTACCGCGCGTTGGCGGTCTCGCCATGTACGGCGGTTTTGTCGGCGCTCTCCTGCTGACTCGCTTGCTGCCCGAAAGCTGGCTGCCCGCCAGCACCGATCCGAAGGAAGGCATTCGCTTCACGGGTCTGCTCCTAGGCACCACCTTTGTGGCCCTCTTCGGCCTGCTAGATGACCGTTTCGAGTTCGGCAGCCGGCCCCAGTACGCCGCGCAGATCGTGGCCGCCCTGATCAGTATTGCCTTCATCATCTTCATCGAGAGGGTCAACAACCCCTTTGGCCCCGGCCCAATCGTTTTCCCCTGGCCTATCGTCTGGCTGCTCACCATCCTCTGGTTCATGGGGGCCATCAACACGGTCAACTGGCTGGACGGTGTTGATGGCCTGGCGACCACGGTGGGGGCCATTGTGGCGGTGGTCTTAGCCGTCCACATGCTCCGCACGGGCCAACACAGCGTATCGTTGCTGGCCCTGGCCTTGTTAGGCTCTACCACCGGCTTCCTCATCTTCAACTGGCCTCCCGCGCAGGTCTTCATGGGTTCGGTGGGTGCCTACTTTCTGGGCTACACCCTGGCCGCGCTCGGTCTGATCGCCGGAGCGCGCGTGGCCACCGTCCTGCTGGTGATGGGCCTGCCCATCCTGGACGTGGCCTGGCTGATCTGGTGGCGCTGGCGCCACGGCCGTCCCCTCGGACAGGGCGATCGCAATCACCTCCATTTTCGCTTGCTCGACCGGGGCTACAGCCAGCGGCAGATCGTCATCGGTTATGCGATTTTCTGTACCCTCTTCGGCGCCATCAGCCTGCTGACGGCCCGCACCTCTGTCAAAGTCGGCGCCCTTCTGGCCCTGCTCCTGCTCGGCGGCAGCATTATCCGCTGGGCCTCCGCCGACGAACATCTCCCCACTCGCTGACGCACTCCTTCCATCTTCATGTTCGAACTCACCTTTCTCGGCACTTCTGCATCCGCGCCATCGGTTCATCGCGGGCTCTCCAGCGCCATCGTCCATTTTCGCAACCACCGTTTCATGGTTGACTGCGGTGAGGGCACCCAACGCCAGTTGTTGAAATCGGGCCTTGGCTTCAAACGCCTCAACAAGTTCCTGATCACGCACGGCCATCTCGACCATATCCTGGGTTTGGGTGGGCTGGTATCGACCATGGCCCGCTGGGAAATGCTGGATCATATGGATTTCTACGGAGGCGCCTTTGCCCTGGACCGCATCCAGCGTCTTTTCGAGGTCGTCTTCGGCCCGGGCGAACTGCCCTTTGAACTGCGGTTTCACGTCATCGAAGGAGGTGTGGTCTTCGAAGATGAGCACATGAGCGTAGAGGCGTTCCCGGTAGAGCATCGCGGCCCCGATTGCTACGGCTTTCTCTTCAGCGAGAAACCGAGGCGGCCGTTCCTGGTGGATCGCGCCGAGGCCCTGGGCGTACCTCCAGGCCCGGAACGCCGCCTGCTCGTGGCAGGCGAAAGCGTGACTTTGCCTGACGGGCGGGTCATCACCCCTGAGGACGTGCTGGGCCCGCCCCAACCGCGCACACGCCTGGCCTTCATCGGCGACCTGGCCCGTACCCGGCAGCTCGCGTCCATCGTGCGCGATGCCGACGCCCTGGTGGTCGAAGCCACCTATCTGCAGGAAGACGCGGCCATGGCCCGGCGCTTCGGCCATCTCACCGCCGCGGGCGCAGCCCGACTGGCCCGCAGGGCCGAGGTCCGCCAACTCATCCTCACCCACATCTCGCGGCGCTACCACACCCGGCAGATCTTGGAAGAAGCCCAGGCTATCTTTCCCAATACCGTTGTCGCCAACGACTTCGACCACTTCACCATCAAGCGTGCCAAAGAGGAGTGACCGCCACGGCGGTCTGCTGTGCCCATTGCCGTCACCCTTATTGCGCTCTCCTGCTGCTGAGCACCGACCACCGTGACTACGCCCCGGCGCATTCTTGCCATCAAGCTGGCCGATCTCGGCGACGTCCTGAACATCACCCCGGCGCTGCGCGCCCTGCGCCACACCTATCCGCAGGCGCGGCTCGACGTGCTGCTGAATCCGCACACCGCCGGTTTACTGCGCGGCTCGCCCCTGGCCGACGAAGTCGTGCTCTTTCCCAAAACCAGCTTTGAGGGGCTGGACGTATTCCACCCGCGTTCCTGGCTGCCCCTGAGCCGCTACGTGCGCGATCTGCGGCAGCGACGATACGACACCGTGATCAATTTTCATCACCTGACAACACGACTGGGGCGAGCCAAACAGCGCGCTCTGATCCGGCTCAGCGGTGCCCCGGTCACCGTGGGGCTCGACAACGGGCACGGGCACTGGTTTACCCATCCCGTCCCCGACCAAGGCTTCGGCGCCCGCCGCGAGGTGGAATACTGGCTGGCCCTGGCCCGGCGGCTCGGCGCCAGCGCCCCGGATCGAAGTCTCTATCTGCCTGCGACGGCCGCGGACCGGGCTTTCGCCGACGGTTTGCTGGACGAATTGGGACTGGCCGGCCGCGATTTCGCCATCCTGCACCCCGGCTCCGGTGGCTTCTCCCTGGCCCGGCGCTGGGATCCCCCCAAGTTCGCAGCACTGGCCGCGGCTCTCCTGCGCCGCTTTGACCTGCCATCGGTCCTGGTGGGGACGCCCGCCGACGACACTGCCGCCGTCATTGCCCATGCCACGACGCCCTTGCCCGACCTCTCCGG
>RFJM01000451.1 GCA_003694905.1 Caldilineae bacterium | reverse complement strand
GAGATGGAAAAGCTGGTGCGGGGCATGGCGGCGCTATACGACGAAAAAAGCGCCCGATGATGACCTCCCCGGAATTCCGGGGAATGTGTGTGGGAGAATAGAAGAGTAAGCGCATCGAATTGGATCCAGGTGGAGGTCCGGTGGCCATGTTGAACCAGGATACCTTGCGGTCCATGGTAGAGGAATATATCGAGACTGTCGTTCCGGCTATGCTTGAGGAGGGCTATCATCTTATCCTTGTCAAAGGCGGACCGGATTACCCGCACTTACCCGAACAGTCTCATTTTGCCCACATCGTGAACGGCGTATTCGGTCTGATACGCCTGGTCGATTTTTTGCTTACCAACCGTCTACATATCCCCCATCTGACGGAAGATACCCTGCGCAAGGCACTGGCCCTCTTTACAGTACACGAGGTCCACAAAGCACCTGATCTGGAACGTCTTGGCACTTCTGAATTCAGCATCCCCTTGCCGCGCCTGCGTGCAGAGTACGAACGGCTGCGCCTGGCGCGGTTCGCGGGCCAAATAGACGATCATCTGTTGCGTGCCGCGAATGTCCATAAACGCAGCTCCAAACACGGGGATCTCCTTCTGAGCAACGAGCCACATGCAGCCAGGCTGTGGCTGCTTGTGCGTATCGCCGACACCCTGGCTTCGGTGAAGACGCCGGCTGAGGCGGTGTCTTCCCTGCGGGGCTATCTTGCCGACCTGTCGCCACTTTTCGCGCCTCAATCGCCACCGGGCAAGTATGCGCTGTACTATCACGAGATCAAAGATGTACGGGGCGTGCTGACCAACGTCATTCACCAGGCCGTGGCGCAACAATTGGCCCAAGCATTCGGGTTCTTTCCCCTGCTCTACTTTGCTACAGGAACGGTGTACCTGGGTCCTGCCAATGTTCCAGGGGCGGACTTCGCCAACTTGACTGCTAACATTGTCGATTCGGTGCTCAACGCCCTGGGAAACACGAGTGGTAGCGACGCAGCAAGAGACGGATTGCGCCGGCAGAAATTCGATTTCGAGCGCTATGTGTATGCCTTTGCCGGCGCCGAGTCCCTGCTCGAAGTCGTCCGCGATGTCGTGCTGGACGCCAAGCCGGATGCACGCGTTGCGCAGAAAGAGATCGATGGGTTGGTGGCCAAACGCAAGGAGCTGGACGAAACATGGCGTGCGGCCGTGGAACAGCGTTTGGGTATCCGGCTGCTCGATCCCAAAGAACACAAGACGTTCAACGAGCTGTGGTCCCTTGTCCGCTTGTATCTTCTCTATGTGGACACCCTGTTGCGGGATCTGAGCCCGGAGACGCCACGCCTGGACTGGTTTTTGCACACGTTCGCCGTTCCGAAAGCAGTCGCCGACAATCTGCGTGCCGAAGAGGAAATCTGGGCCCGAGGAGGGGTGGGCAAGTATGTGCTGATTGTTGCGTACCACTTCTTGCGAGGCTCCGACTTCACCGACCGCCTGGCGGAAGCCCTGCCTCCAGCCGAAGTCATCGAACGCCTACACCGCAAGGTACTGGCTGCATTCGCCGTCCTGGACACCCAAAAGGGTCGGCAGGCCGCAGTGGCGGAGCTAGGTTGGCGGGAGGAGCTCGAGAACTACCTGCGGGAGCACCTGTATCTCTCCTTTGCGCCTGCCGTCCATCTCGCAGATGATGGCTTCGAGAGCTACACTCGCCTCAAGCGCAAGGGCCACACGGGCAGCGTTTGCTCCATCTGCAATCGTTCCAGCGCATATACCCAAGATCTACGCACCGGCATTCTGGACGATTTCGGCCGCGTCTTTTCCAATCGCGTCTTGCCTGCTCTCGATGCTCCTTCAAAAAACCGGCTGTGGTGCCCCATTTGCCAACTCGAGTTTGTCTTCCGCAAGATGCTCGGTATGGGACTGCCCACCACTGCCCATTACAAGAACTCGCACCGCATCTATTTGTACGTTCTGCCTACCTTCTCCTTCACGCCAGAACACGTGCGGTTATTCGAGCCTTTGCTCAGCCCATTTCACCGGGTGACCAGCCTGCCCGTTCGGGACTACGGCAACGATCATGGTCTGCCTCGTTCCTGGCTGGAACGCCGCACTTTCGATCCGGAATGGCTGGAGAATTTACAGGATGTTCTGGAGCGGGAAGCGGAGAAGATCGCAGGCTGGGGTGGTCGCAACTTTGTCGGCGAACGCATCTCGCTGGGTAACGTGCGCGGTCAACCTCACTACTACCTCATTACCTGGGAAAAGGCCGCGCGGGAAGCCGAGCGGGATGACGCCCGAGTCGCCACCCGAACCGAAGCGTGGGCCAAGGCCCTGTTCGTGGCAGCCATCATCAGCGGCCTGACCAGTTGCAAGGTTTACGTGACCGAGCGGCCTTACCTGCCGGTGGCCGATCCGGCCGAGCTCAGGGCCACCATTACCCTGGACGCCCCGCCGCCGGCGCTGCGTGGACTGCTGGGCGGACGCACAGACGAGATCACGCTGTACGGCCGCGAGCAGGGCCGGCGCAGCGGCCTGGAACGCGTGCTGGACCTGAGCGCTGCCCTGTGG
>RFJM01000450.1 GCA_003694905.1 Caldilineae bacterium | reverse complement strand
GTTCCGGGCAGGGGCAGGTGCACCCTTCTTCTATAGCCCCCCTGTTACGGGGTGATGGT
The DNA here is from genome assembly GCA_003694905.1 of Caldilineae bacterium. Lineage (GTDB taxonomy): Bacteria > Chloroflexota > Anaerolineae > J102 > J102 > J102. The sequence goes on along the minus strand of RFJM01000450.1, from coordinate 18,921 downwards.
GACATTCATCTCGTAGGGAACGATCTGCCACCAGGCGTTGCCGGGCTTCATGGGGATGTCGTTGCCGGCGGCATCGACGAATCGGAAGGGTGAATGCCGCTCGGGACGCACCCACTTGCCGACAAAGACCTGGCCGTCACGCAAGATCTGCGCCGGCCCCTCACCCCAAAGCTGGATCTGGACCGAGCAGTTCGCGCATTTCTGGCCCTGGCCCTGGGGCTTGTTGCCGTGTTCCAGGATCAGGGTCTTGACATGGTTGGCGACGAGGATCACGACGGTAGCGGCGCTGACCTGCTGTCCGTCGGCCTGGTCGATGTGGGGCTCGCCTCCGGTCCAGCGCCACCAGCGTCCGTTGCCCGCGTCGTAAACCCAGCGGACCGGATAGACGGGATAGGGAATGGAGACCTGGGTGGCGGGCTGGCCGCCGGGTGGTGGCGCGGGGGAGAAGATCCAGGCGGCCGTCGGCTGAGGTGGCACGTTCCAGCCCCGGCGGGTGGCCACATTCCACAGGGTATCGGTATCGGCGAACAGGTTGTTGGGGGCCTTCCAGGTATGGTCGCGATAGAAGGCCCGGCCGTTGAGCGCCTGCTCCAGGATATGGTCGCCGAAATCTGACTGGTAGAGCATCTCGCGCACGGGCTGGACCGCGCCGGAGAAGGCCAGGATGGCGTCGAAGATGACGGGCAACTCCACATCCACCAGCCGCGCGCTGCGAATGGGCCCCACCCGAGGAGCGTCGCGCAGCTGATAGATGGCGGTGAAGCGGGTATAGGAGTATTCGACCCGGCTCTCGACGATCAGGTCGGCCTGGTTGATACCCGCCTGGCGGGGGTGGGCGATCTCGTCGTTGGAGATCTTGATGGCGTAGGGCCGCCGCTGGAGTCTGCTCGTATCTTCAGGCTGCTCGCCGGTGATAAAGGAGATCCCTTCCGCGGCGGCAGGATTGATGAAGACCACCGCGGGTGTAGGGGACGGGGTAGGCGTCGGGGTAGGGCTGGGTTCAGGCGTGGGCGTGGGCAGAGGGGTGTCGGTGGGGACGGCCGTGGGCAACGGTGTGGGCGTGGCAGCCTGAGCCTGCACCACCGGGGTGGGTGTGGCCTGCTGCTGGGGACGAGGCGTCCGCGTGGGAGTGGGTGTGGGGTCCGGCTTGCGCGAGCAGCCGCCGGCCAGGAGCAGCAGCGTCAGCAACAACGCTGCCAGCAGCAAGAGGGAAAGGCGTCGATGAGCACGGTGGGAGTTCATGGATCGCTGATATGGTAGGGGGGTTGGAACAGATAGGGTTGGTGGGACTCTCCGCCCCGCAGGCGTTCTCAGACCGCGCCTATTCCTTCAGGTAGGGCCGGCCCAGGGCTTCGGGTTTGGCGGCCCCCCAGCGGGTGCGGAACCAACGCGTGGAGATGAGGATCAGCACCAGTAGGGTGATGGCGAAAGGCACCATCCGCCAAACGTAGCGCGAAAGCAGGCCGGGCAATACCAGTTGCGGATTGAGAGAAAGCTGCCAGAGGATGCCGAAGAGCAGCGCTCCTGCCTGCAGGATGATGGGATTCCACATGGAAAAGAACACCAGGGCCAGGGCGATGAAGCCCCAGCCCATGAGGAAATTGTAATTCCAAACGGGATTGTAGTAAAGCGAGTAGACCGCGCCGGCGAAACCCGCCATCATGCCGCCGAAGGCGACGCAGCCGTAACGGATGGCGGTGACGCTGATGCCCGAGACTTCCGCCACCGAGGGGTTTTCGCCTACCGAGCGGATCTTCAAGCCCAGACTGGTCTTGAAGAGAAGAAACCAGAGGGCCACGACCAGCACTACGCCCAGATAGAAGAAGGGCGACAGGCCGCCGATGGTCTGGATGCGCTCCATCCCCAGGGGGCCGGTGTAGGGGTTGCCGATGTAGGTGGTGAGGCCCAATCCGGCGATCCAGATACCCATGCCACTGACTACCTGATCGACACCGAGGGTTATGGAAAAAAAGCCGTGCAATAGGCCGAGCAGGAGTCCGATGAGCAAGGCCGCCACCAGTCCGACCAGGTAGCTGTTGCTGTTTTGCGCGGCGATAAAGCCCAAGGTGGCACCGAACAACATGACGCCCTCGATGCCTACGTTGAGGATGCCCCCGCGCTGGTCCACGAGTTCACCCAGTCCCGCGAAGGTGAAGATAGCTGCTGCCTCCAGGCTTCTAGCCAGGAATTGCCACATCGCCGTGTGCCTCCTCTTTCTGCCATGTGATCTGGTAGCGATAGAAGAATTGGAAGCCCACCAGAGTGATCATCAGCAGGCCCAGCAGGGCGTAGTCCAGGCCAAACCCCATGTGCAACTTGCCCTGCACCCAGCGCCCGCCGTTGGACATGCCACCGAAAAGCAGCGAAACGGGGATGGCCGCCAAAGGATCGCCGAGGGAAATGAGCCCGGCGATGATCCCGTAGAAGGCCAGGTCTCCGAAATAGCTGTAGTTGCGCGCGATCTTGTAGACACCCGGAACCGCGGCAAAGTAGTGATAGCCGGCCAGTCCGGCAATGGCGCCGCCCAGAACGAACACCAGCACGGAAATCGCCGGGGGGCTGATGCCGGCATAACGAGCCGCCGCCGGGTTGAGACCGAAAGCCTTGATCTGATAGCCGATGCGGGTCTTGTCGAAAAGGAACTTGAGGACGACCGCCAGAGCCAGCGCAATGAGCACCGTGAAGGGGATACCGGCGATGGTGGGTGCGTGCAGAGAGGCAGGCAGGGCAAAGCTCTCGGAACGGCCCTGTGGGTTCATGAAGATACCGCCTTCCTTGATCATTTCCGAAACCAGCCAAAAGGCGATGAAGTTGAGCAGCATGGTGCTGACGATCTCGTTAACATCGAATCTGCCTTTCAGCAGGCCGGCCAGGCCCCCCAGCAGCGCACCGCCGATAGCGGCGGCCAGCATCATAAGGGGGATCACCAGCAGCGGCGGCAGATACACGCTCTGTGAGGCTTTGCCACCCAGTGCGTAGACGACGCCGTAGGCACACAGCGAACCAACATAGAGCTGACCGGTCATGCCGATGTTCCAGAGACCGGCCCGCGCCGGAATGATAAAGGCATAAGTGCTCAGCAACAGAAAAATGAAACGGCTCAGGGAGAGCACGAGGCCGTACTGATTGACAAAGGCGTAAGAGAAGATCTCGCGATACGCGGCCAGGGGGTTTACCCCGTCGAGAATAAAGACCAGGCTGAAGAGGACCAGCGCCACCAGGATGGCGAACAGAGAGATCAGCGCCGCCTGCCAGCCACTGAGCGCGGCCCGTTGCTTCAGCCCGACCTGATAGCCGGCAATGGTCATGATGATGCCTCCTCGGAGATCCCGGCGATCATGGCACCGATCTGTTCGCGGCGCGCCTTCTCCGCCGGCACGATGCCCATGATGCGCCCTTCGTAGATGGCGGCGATGCGGTCACTCAACATCAGCACCTCATCCAGGTCTTCGGAGATAAGCAGCACTGCAGAGCCTTGCGTCTTTGCTTCCAGGATCTTCTTGCGCACGAACTCGGTCGCGCCGATGTCGAGCCCCTGTGTCGGAAGGGCCGCCAGCAATAGCCTGGGATGGCGGGCCAGCACGCGTGCCAGGATCACTTTTTGCAGGTTGCCGCCGGACAGCTGCCGACCGCGAGCATCCTCGCCGGGTGCAGCGATGCCGTACTCATCGATCAGGTGCCGGGTCAGCTCGCGCGCCCGCCTGTAGTCCAGCACGCCCCGCTTGACCAGCTCGTCATCGAAATAGAAGTTGAGCAGCACGTTCTCGACCAGGGTAAAATCGCCAATGGAACCCACCTCGGTCCGCTCGGCGGGGATGTAGCCGATGCCCAGTCTCCATCGCTCGCGGATGGGAGCGTGGGTGATGTCGCGGCCGTCGAAGCGAATGCGGCCGTTGCGCGCAGGCCGCATGCCCGCCAGCACCTCGGCCAGTTCCCGCTGGCCGTTGCCCGACACGCCGGCAATGCCCAGGATCTCTCCCTGACGGATGGAGAAGGAGACATTCTCCAGCGCGGGCACACCCTTGTCGTTGAGCGCCGACAGGTGTTCCACCTGCAACACGATGGGCCCCGGTTCCACCTGCGGCCGTTGAATGTCGAAGAGAACCTCGCGGCCGACCATCAGCCTGGCCAAAAGCTGTTCATCGGCGTCCCGCGTGTTCAGTTGCGCCACCACCTGGCCTCCTCGTAGAACGGTCACCCGATCGCTTACGGCCAATACCATGGGCAGCTTGTGGGTGATGAAGGGCACCACCGCCAGGCCCTGTCGCGCCATGTTCACCATCGACTCCAGCAGTCGTTCCGTCTCCAGAGGCGTGAGCGCGGTGGTAGGCTCGTCGAGGATCAGGATCCTGGCGCCCCGGTACAGGGCCTTCAGGATCTCCACTGCCTGTTTTTCACCTTCGGAGAGCTGCCAGACTCGTGCCCGCAAATCGACTTTGAAACCGTAGCGCTCGCTGAGAGCCTTGACTTCCTCCTCGGCGCGCTTCAGGTTCAGCACCCGGCCGGCCTTGGGGTGTCCGAGCACGATGTTCTCGATGACGGTATGGGCCGCGACCAGTTTGCGGTGCTGATGCACCATGCCAATGCCCAGATTGATAGCATCGACGGGCGAGCGCAGATGGACCCGATGACCGCGAATGTAGATCTCGCCCTCGTCCGGATGGAGGAGGCGAAAGAGGATATTCATCAGGGTAGTCTTGCCCGCGCCGTTTTCTCCCAACACGGCGTGGATCTCACCCGCCCTAAGGTCGAAGTCGATGCGGTCGTTGGCGACTACATCGGCAAAGCGCTTGGTGACCCCGCGCATCTCCAGGACGGTTTCGCCGGGCTTGACATCGGCCAGCAGTTCTTCCAGGCTCGGCAGGGGGCCTTTGTCGGTACTCACGGGTGGCTGCTGCTGCATGGACAGTCCTCCGGGTGTAGGCAAAAAACGAGGCATGAAGCCCTTGGCTGGGAGGCACTATCTTAAGGGCTTCATGCCTGCGGGTCAAGCGTAGGATCTCAACTGGTAGACTCTCGACGAAAGGTCTGCGACGGTCGTTGAAGGTGCAGGCTTACTCCAGAATGATCATGCCGTCCAGGTCGAAATTAAACTGCCCGAGCAGCCATTCGGCCGTGGGCTCCTCGCCGGCGGCCTTGACCTCGGTGCCTTTTTCGGGCACAGGCAGGTTCTCCAGTGCCAGCCCCGTGCCGTTGCTGACAAAGGCGTGTGCTGTGAAGGGATCCCATTCGCCCTTCAGCATCTGGTCGCGGCGCTGTTCTACCAGCTTCACAATGTCCTCGGGCAGGAGGGGCAAGGCCTTGGGGCTGATGGCATCGACACCGACCTTGTTGTCATTCATAATGTCCACCGTGGGCTCGACCGTGCCGTCGGCCAGGGTCATGGTACGATCCATACCGAGATAGAGGACCGTCTCGGGCGTCTTGCTGCCCGCCAGGAAGTCCTTGACCATCTGCTCATAAAGGACTTCCCAGCGCGTATCGAAGGAGACCGCGACGGTATCGGTGGTCGCCCAGCCGTAGAAGCCAACGATGTCCATATCTTTGCCCACGAACCAGATGCCTTCTTCTTTGGCCACATCCAGCGGCGAGCCGGAGTCGGTCTGCTGGGTGAGCACATCGACGCCGTACTGGCTGACAAGGGTCTTGGCGATATCGCGCTCTTCCGCAGGGTTGTACCAGTCACCCACGTACTTGACGTAGACGTTGACGTCTTTGCCGAGAAGCTCCGCGGCATCCTGGACACCCAGGAAGAAGCCGTTCTGCCGCCGAGCCACCTGCACCGACGGGAAGGCGGATACAATGCCGATGTTCCCCGACTCGGTCAGGGCACCGGCGATCAGGCCTTCGAGGTAGAGGGCCTGGTACTGGCGTGGGAAGTAGCGGATGAAATTAGGCTTGGTGCTCAGGTCACTGGCAATGACCGAAGCAAAGTAGACGTCGGGGTACTTATCCGCGATATCTTTGAGGGGCAGGCCCATGAACTCGGCGTTCCCGGCCACGATGTCGGCACCCTCGCTGCTGATCAGCTCCTCGGCAAAGGGCACCGTCGAGTCTGGGGACACCTCTTCGCGGTAGACATAGTTGACATTGTCATACTTTTCGGCGATGCGTTCAGCTGCGCGATGATGGGCGCCGGACCAGGTGGTACCTTCGATGACGCTGAAGTGCAGAATCGCCAAAGTGGCCTCTTCGGGTGCGGCCGGTTGTTCCTCGGCTGCAGGGGCCTGGGGCGCCGCCGGCTGGGGCGCGGGAGCTGCGGGGGCAGCACAAGCCGCCAGCGCCAGCAGTGCCGCGATCAGTAAGAGCAGGACAACTGAGTTGCGCCGGGTAAGGTGGGAATAGTGCTTCATCTCCGATCACTCCTTTGTGGATGGAAAAGAAAAACGATGACGGCTCAGGTACCACGTACACACCGCATCTGAGCCTGGTTGACGGAAGCTATTGTAGCGGAGGCCGGGTGGGTTGTCAACGCCCGACAGGGTGTTGGGTGCGTTTCAATTTGGGGGCAGCTGGGGGTGGCGGCGTTCCCCCGGAAAAGCTGCGGCCACACGCAACCGGACAACCACGCACAGTTTCAGCTTGCCAAGCCGTGCTGCGTGGGCCTGCATCCGGACAGGCTGGAAAGCCTGTCCCACATGCAGCCCGGCCCGAGAAGCTGAAACCTCGGCCGCCTGTCTCGCCGGCCGACGCCGCAGATGCGGAGGCGCTCCCCCACACTACCGGCTTAGCGCACCGGCTGCCCGCCAATTGAAACACTCCCCCCTTCCCGGCGGGACTTGAAACCCACCTGCAGGTGCAGTAAAATGCAGCAGAGGCTGTTTCCGCTTCCTTTCCCTCCACCGTCCACCATGCGAAATCTTGCCTTGTTCTGGGCCGCCATCGCGATGCTGGTGTTGGGCGCCTGCGCGCAGAAACCCCAGGCGGACGCCCCCTCGCGCCAGGCCACCGGCAAGGAGGAGATCATGAAACTCACCAGTCCTGCCTTCGCCTACGGACAGCGCATCCCGCGCAAGTACACCTGCGATGACCGGGACATCTCGCCCCCACTGCAGTGGGAGGGCGCACCGGCCGCTACCGAAAGCTTTGCCCTCATCATGGACGATCCCGACGCACCGGTAGGGACCTGGGACCACTGGCTTATCTTCGACATCCCGGCTGGCACCAACAGCCTGCCCGAAGCCGTCCCCACCGACCCCACCCTGGCGGACGGCAGCGTCCAGGGCCTGAACAGCTGGCGGCGCACGGGTTATGGTGGCCCCTGTCCTCCCCGCGGTGAGCACCGCTACTTCTTCCGCCTCTACGCGCTGGACACGCAACTGAAACTCGGCCCCAACACCGACAAGGGCCGGCTGAAAAAAGCCATGGAGGGCCACATTCTGGCTCAGGCCGAACTAATGGGCGTGTACAGCCGCTAACAGACCCGCGGCGCCGCGACGTCCTCGCCCACACCTGCCTCTCCTGTCGCTTTCCCAATCGACCTATGCCCATCGCAGCACATCATCCCGCAGAGATCCCGGACATCGTACGGTCTACGACCGGGCGCCTTTTACCCGTGGGCGGGGGCAGCAAACCGGCCCTCACGCGGGTCCACGAGGAGTGCGAGCAGCTCGACATGCGAAGACTCTCGGGCATCCTGGAATACGAGCCCGAAGAGTACACCTTTACCGCTCTGGCCAACACCCCATTGCAGGAGATCGAGACCGAACTTGCTGCCCATGGCCAATACCTTCCATTCGATCCCGTTCTGACCGGGGCCGGTGCCACTCTGGGCGGGACGGTCGCCGCCAACAGCGCCGGCGCGGGACGCTTTCGCTATGGCGGCGTGCGCGATTTCATCCTGGGCATTCGTTTCGTGGATGGAAGAGGCCGTCTGGTGCGCAGCGGCGGCAAGGTGGTGAAAAACGCCGCCGGTTTCGACCTGGCCAAGTTCATGGTGGGCAGCCTGGGCCGTTTCGGCATCCTCACGGAGGTCAGCTTCAAGGTCTTTCCCCGCCCGCGGGCGTTCCTGTCCTTCGCCCAGCGCTACGACAGCCTGGCCGATGCCCTGGCTCAGGCTACCCGGCTGGCCTGCTCACCGCTCGAACTACAGGCACTGGACTTGGTCCCCGACTCGGATGAAGTGCTCCTCGTAGCGCGTCTGGGCGGGCCGGCTGCGAGTCTTGGAGCGCGCATGGACCGAATCTTGCGGTTTCTGGGGGAACAGGGAAATGCGCGGGCCGATTTCGTCTGGGAGGGGGAGGAGGAGGCCGCCTACTGGCGCCAGGTCAACGAGTTCGCCTGGGTGCCGGACGGGATGCCCCTCTTCAAGGTTCCCTTGAATCCTGCCTGTCTGCCGGCTCTGGACGAAAGGATATCGCACACCCACCGACGCTACATGGCCGCCGGCAATCTGGCCTGGATCGCGGGTGACGATGTCGCTACCCTCGAGCATGCGCTGAACGACCTGGGTTTGACCGGTCTGCAATTGCTGGGCAGAAGCGAACAACTCATCATTGGAACCGGCTTGGCCTATCCCGTGCTGAGGCGCGTCAAACAGGTACTGGATCCTGACGGCAAGTTTCCGGAGGTCTGAATGCAGCACAGCATCGATCCCGCCTCTCTGGGAAGTCGCGGACCGCAAATGGCGGCGGCCGTGCAAGCCTGCGTGCACTGCGGCTTCTGTCTGGCTGCCTGCCCAACCTATCGGGTGCTGGGTGACGAGATGAACTCCCCGCGCGGACGCATCTACCTGATGAAAACGGTGATGGAAGGAGGGCTGAGCGCGGAAGAGGCGGCACCCTATGTCGATCAGTGTTTGGGGTGTGTCGGCTGCATGCCGGCCTGCCCCTCGGGGGTGGGATACGGCGAACTCCTGATGGGCTATCGGGCCTGGACAGCCGACCGGGGCCATCGTCCAAACGGCAGGCGCCTGGCCCACACCCTGCTGGTGAAGACTCTCCCCTATCCCGGTCGCTTCCGCCTGGCACAGCGCGCCGGCAAGGTGGGGCGTTTCCTGAAAGGAGTCTTGCCGGCGCAGCTTGGAGTCATGCTGGACATGCTGCCCGATACCCTGCCTTCTGCCCGCCCCCTGCCGGAGTACTACCCCGCGCGGGGGAGACGCCGCGCTCGGGTGGCGCTCCTGGTTGGGTGTGTGCAGTCCGTTCTCGCACCCGAGATCAATTGGGCCACCCTACGTGTGCTTGCCGCCAACGGTGTCGAGACCGTCATCCCGCGCGGGCAGGGTTGTTGCGGCTCCATCCTCATGCACGTGGGGGAAGCCGGGGAGGCGCTGCGGCTGGCCCGCAACAACCTGCGCGTTTTTCCGAACGATGTGGACGCCGTGGTGACCAACGCCGCCGGCTGCGGCTCAGGCATGCACGAATATCCTCTCCTCTTCGCGGGCGAACCGGAAGAAGAGGAGGTCAGACGCTGGAGCAGCAAGGTCAAGGATATCAGCGTCTTCCTGGACGAGCTGGGCCCTGTCAGCCCCCCGGCCCTGGAGCGGCCGCTCAAGGCCGTCTACCAGGATGCCTGCCATCTACTCCATGCTCAGGGTGTGAAGGAGGCACCGCGGCGACTTCTGGGCAGCATCCCCAACCTGGCGCTGCTGGAACTGGACGACGGTGGGCTCTGTTGCGGCTCGGCCGGCGTCTACAACCTGGAGCATCCCGACATCGCCGGGCAGTTGGGCAGGCGCAAGGCCGAACACATCGAGGCCACGGGCGCGGAAGCCGTCATCACGGGGAATATCGGGTGTCTGGTCCAGATCCAGAAGCACCTGCGGGAACGCGGCCGCTCGCTGCCGGTGTTGCATACCGTGCAGGTGTTGGATCGGGCCTACGCCCAGGGGTGAACCCGGATTCCGGCCGGTCGTCGAGCGGGTATCACCGCCCTCCGAGGAACGCTCTACGTACCTCGGGATCTTCGAGGAGTTCGCGGGCGCTGCCCTTATAGGTATTCTCCCCCAGTTCCAGAACATAGCCGCGGTGACTGTATTCCAGGCCCTGGCGCGCGTTCTGCTCGATCATGAGCACGGTCAGGCCGATTTCTTCGTTCAGGCGCCGGACGTTCTCGAAGATCATGCGGGTGATGAGGGGGGCGAGGCCGGCGCTGGGCTCATCCATCATCACCAGCTTGGGCTCCAGAAGCAGGGCGCGGCCGATCTCGAGCATGCGCCGCTCACCGCCCGACATGGTGCCCGCCTGCTGGTTGCGCCTCTCGGCCAGCCGCGGGAAGAGGCTCAGCACATAGTCGATACGCTCCTGGATCCGCCTCTTATCTCGCACCAAATACAACCCCATCTCCAGGTTCTCGTACACGGTCATTTGCGGAAAGATGCTGTGCAACTGGGGGACGATGGAAATCCCGGCGCGCAGGATTTCCTGAGGCCGCCAGTTGGTGATCTCCTGCCCATCGAAAAAGATGTGCCCCTTGCGCACGCGCAGCAGCCCGTAGATGGCTTTGAAGACGGTGGACTTACCGGCGCCGTTGGGGCCGATCACACAGACCACCTCTCCCTTGTCCACGTGCAGACTGACGCCCTTGAGGATGTCGTAATCGAGATAACCGGCATAGATGTTGTCGGCGACAAGCAGGTGATCGCCGTTCGGGGATGGTTGCGTCATCATATCGTCACTTCTGTCTCGAGTATGCATCTGGCGAGCATCTTCGTGTACGGATGCAGAAGGTAGGCCTGTGTATCATTCCGCTCCGAAATAGGCTTCGATGACGGCGGGATTGTTCTTGATCTCCTCGGGTGTACCTTCGGCGAGCTTCTCCCCGAAGTCCAGCACGTAGACCCTGCTGCACAGGTCGGAGATGAAGTCGATATTGTGCTCGATGAGGAGGAAGGTCTTGCCCTCCTGCCGGTTGAGCTGGCGGATGCGGTCCTTGATGGTTTCGATGAGGGTGGGATTGATGCCCGAAGTCGCCTCGTCGAGGAGAATGATGTCGGGGTCGGGCATCAGGGCCATGCCGATCTCCAGCAGGCGTCGCTGCCCGCCCGACAGATGCCCGGCCGGTTCATGCATCAGATGCCCGAGCAGAAGGAAGTCGAGCAACTGCCGCGCCCGTTCGTGGGTGGCTTTGCTGCTGGGCCGCAGCATCTTGAGGATGCCCTCACCCCGCCACTGCCGGCTGATCAGCATATTCTGCAGGACCGTCATCTTGCGGTAGACGCGAATGACCTGGAATGTTCGGGCCAGCCCCATATGGGCTACCTGGTAGGGCTTGGCATGGGTGATGTTCTTGCCCTTGAAGTAGATCTCACCCTCGTTGATGGGGAGGATGCGACTGAGACAGTTGAACAGGGTGGTCTTGCCGCTACCGTTGGGTCCCACCAGGCCGACGATTTCTCCCGGGTACACCGCGAAATCCACGTGGTGGACCGCGGCCAGACCGCCGAAGTACTTGGTTACGTTACGACCTTCCAGGAGAGGCTGTTGCTGTACCATTGCCGTTACTCCGTTGCCACAGTTTCCGGCCGCGGCTGTTCTTCCCGATAGCCTCTCAGCAGCCGGCCCAGCGAAGTGCTGGAAGGATTCTTGAATGTCCCCAGAATGCCTTCGGGTACAAAGAGCACGATGATGATCAGCAGAACGCCGAGCACAACCAGGTGTCCTTCGGGCACTCGGCTCCACACCACATCTTGCAGGACGTAGAGGATGAGGGCGCCCAGCGGCGGCCCCCACACCGTCCCCAGGCCGCCCAGCATCGAGGCCATGACCATCTCGACGGTGCGCTGCTCGATGAATACCACGTCCGGGTCGATATAGGTGTTCTGGAAGGCCCAAAAGCCACCGATGATGCCCGTGGAAAAGGCTGCCAGCATGAAGGCGATAATCTTGTGCTTCGTGGTGTTGATGCCGCGCATCTCCGCGCCCACCTCGTCTTCGCGAATGGCCATCAGACTTTGACCAAACTCGCTGCGGTGGATCCACCAGATGGCGATAAGCACCAGTCCCATCCACACCAGCATAAAGTAGTAGTCGCGCTCGCGATTGAGCACGGGCGGCAGATCCAGGCCTCTACCGCCGCCGGTGAAGTCCTTGAGCACGCGCACGATCTCGCGCATGGCCACAAAGGTGCCCAACATGGCAATGGAGAAGTAGGGGCCTTTGAGGCGCAGGGTAGGCAGGCCGATCAGCAGGGCAAACAACATGGCCGCCAGACCGGCAATAGGCAGGGCCTGCCAGAAGGAAAGCCCCGGTGCAAAAACGATGTAGTTCTGAACCTGGGTTACCAGAATGCCCATGACAAAAGCACCGACCCCGAAGAAAACGGCATGGCCGAAGTCCACATAACCCGTCATACCGCCGATGAGGTTCCAGTTGGAGGCCAGGGTGATGAATATGAAGATCTGGGTCAGTTGCAACAGGCGAATGCCGGAAAGCTCGGTCACCTGGGGATAGAGGGCCAGCAAGATGAGCAGGATGATCCAGCCGATGAAGGTATTGCGCGAACTGAAGATGGTTTCCAGACGGCGAGTTCTCATCAGGTCACCTCCATAGGCCGCAGCCCCTTGAGCAGGCCCTGAGGCCGGACGATGAGAATGACCACCAGCAAAACGAAGCTGGTGGCGATGCCCAGGTTCGTGCCCACACCCGGCACCATGATGGCCACCAACGTTTCCACCACCCCCAGGATGATACCCCCCAATAGGGCGCCGGGGATGCGGCCCAGGCCGCCCAGCGCCGTGATGGTGAACGCTTTGAGCGTGAAGGGAGGCCCCATGAAGGGGAACACGGGGATGGTGGTACTGACCATGGCGCCGGCGGCTGCCGTCAGGGCAATGCAGATGCCGAAGGTGATGGCATAAACCCGGCCCACTTCGACACCGACAATGCGGGCGGCTTCCTTGTTCTGCGCTGCGGCGCGGATCGACTTGCCCAGACGTGTGTATTGCAAGAAGATGTGCAGCGCCAACATGACCACCAGAGAGAGACCGAATACGATGGTCTTGACGATAGGAAAGGTGAGCCCGGCCAGCTCAAAGGAACCGTTGTACGACACAGGCACCGTGCGGGGATCGGCCGTGAAAAAGAGCTTGAAAAGGTTCGCCAGAGCAATGGAAAGGCCGAAGGTCACCAGCAGGGCGATCAGATGGGGGCGCTCCACAATGCGGTTGATCAAGACCCTCTGCAGCAACCAGCCCACGAAAAACATCACCGGCATAATGACGATCAACGACAGGAAGGGATCGATGCCCAGGGAACGATTGAGCACCCAGGCAAAGTAGGCACCGATCATGACAAACTCGCCATGGGCCAGGTTGATGACGCCCATGACACCCCAGATCACAGAAAAGCCGAGAACCATGACACCATAAAACCCGCCCAACAGAAGACCGTTCACCAGAGCTTGAAGTAGTTGGTCCATGTGTGTCAGCCTACCGAGAGAGATCCGCTTTCGACGAGGGGGTGGAGAGGCAGTGGGGGGAGCGGGTCCGACAGCGGCCGCGCGCCACCGCGGCAGCCTCGCCGACAAGGGTTGTGCAGGGGCGGCGTTGGCCTACCGCCCCTGCAAACAACACCTCTCATCGGCAAGATGTCGAGACCCGAGTCTGTGGAAAGCTTAGCGTTCGCTCCATGGTGGCATGGGGTAGATGAGATCGGCCACGGCCGCGCTCTCGGGCGCCACGACCACGATCTCGCCATCCTGGATCTGGATGCTACCCATGGGCTTACCCACATTCTTCCCCGTCTCGTCGAACTTGATGGGGCCGTAGAACGTGGTGATATCCATGTTCTTGAGGGCCTCACGCACTGCGGCCGTCTCCAGGCTTCCTGCCTGCTCGATGGCCAGCTGTAGCACCAGAGCCGTAGCCGTCGACTCGGCGGCCTGGTAGGTGGGCGGTTCACCCCACTTGGCCAGATAGCGGTCGTAGTAGTCTTTGGCCGTGCCGAAGTAGGGATCCTCGTAGCTCATGGATGCTTCCCACTGCGTGGGGCCGATGATGTAATTGGCATCTGCGCCCACTTCCTGGACAAACTTGGGATTGCTGGGCCCCACGGTGATGATCATCGCCTTCGGGCTGAAATCCAGTTCCTTGGCGGCGCGTACGAAGAGCAGAGCGTCGTTGAAGTGACCGCCACCCACGAAGACGTCCGGATTCAGGTCCTTGAACTTGGTCATGATGGAGCTTACATCCGCGACATCTTTCGGGTACGTTTCCACGGCCAGGATTTCCATACCGTATTCCTGGGCCCAACGTTGGGCGCCCTCGGCAACGCTGGTCGGGAAGGCTGTGTCCTCATAAGCAATGACAACCGACTTGGCACCCTGCTTGGACACTGCCTCCAGCGCAGACTGGGTGTAGTTGCCGGCAGGGGTCAGGACGCCAAAGAGATTCTTGAACCCGCGTTCGAACAGCGATTCCGAAGCACCATTGCCCTCGACCATGATCATGTCGTACTTTTCGGCAATGGCACTGGCGCTCTTGGTCAGACCGGAGCTGTAGGGCCCAAGCAGGAAATCGACCTTGTCCTCGGTGATAAGCTTTTCCACAAGCTTTGCGGTGGTATCGGGATCCCCTTCGTCGTCGTACATGATCAGCTCGACCTTGTAGCGCTCGTCCCCGACCTTGATGCCGCCGTACTCCTCGTTGACCCAGTCCAGCCACAGCAGATAGCCATGTCGTGTATCGCCACCCTCGCGGGCATACTTGCCGGTATCGCTGACGGCTGCACCGATGCGGATGACTTTAGCGGGCATCTCTTCCGCTGGCGCGCCTTCGGCCGGTGCGGCTGCCTCCTCACCGCCGGCAGGTGCAGCCGGTGCCGGTGCCGGTACCGCGCATGCGGCCAAGAGGAACATCAGGACAAGCACGAAAGGCAGAAACTTGAACACACGCTTCATAAGAGTCCTCCTTCATTGAGAGGTGAGTGGATAAGAAAGCGGGACGTCAGCAGCGCTATCAGAGATGTCTGGTATGGAATTGTGTCAGCGTCATTGCCAGTCACCACCCTATGATAGCGCCTGGTCTTTTCATTTTACCAGCAATCGCAAAACAATGCATAAACGGCCGTCGCACAAAAATAAATTCTTCATAAAAATGGTGGCGGCCGGTGCGGCCCGGAGAGACGGTTTCGGATTCTCGACCGGGTTGGTATGTGGGCCGGCTTTCCAGCTCGTCGTCGCTGCGAGGGCAGAAGCCCTGTCTGCCAATCGAACACGGCGGCGAGTTGCCTGTTTGGATGTGTCCTTCCGGCACCCTCAAAGCGAGATCACCCGTGCCTGGTGGCTGGCAATGACCCGGTTGATTTCCGGCAGCAGCGACTCGGGCACCGGCTCATCGGTGCGCAAGACCATAATCGCTTCCCCGCGAGGTGCCCGCCGCCCCACATGCATAAAGGCAATGTTGATGTCGTTCTGGCCCAGCAGCGTGCCGATGGCGCCGATAACTCCGGGCCGGTCGGTATGCCACGACAGGAGATAATTTCCCCGCGCCACAAACTCCACCCACAGATCTTCGATGGCCACGATGCAGGGCTCGCCATGCAACACGCTGCCGCGGACGCTGGTCGTCTTGCCGTTGGCGTGCACCCGCAACGTCACCATGTTTTCGTAGCGTTCCGAGTGATGTCGCTGGCGGCGTTCGGAAATGATAATACCGCGACGCTGGGCGATGATGTCGGCATTGACAATGTTCACCCGCTCCTCTACCACATCGGCCAGGAGGCCGCGTAGCGCTGCGGCCTGCAGGATGAGGGTATCGTATTCGGCCAGGGGACCATGCACCACCAACTCGACCTGGTTGACCGGAGTAGGCTGAAACTGGGTCATGAAACGCCCCATCGTCTCCACCAGTTGCACGAAAGGCGTGAGGAACTCGATGTCGGTGCTGGGGATGAGGGGGGCATTGACAGCATAGCGCGCGGGACGGTCCTGCAAGACATCGATGACCTGCGTGGCGGCGTCCACGGCCACCTGATCTTGAGCTTCGCTGGTCGAGCCACCGATGTGAGGGGTGAGGATGATGCGGGGGTGGCTGCGCAATGGGGAATCCGGGGGCAAGGGTTCTTGAGCGAAAACATCCAGCGCTGCACCCGCAACATGCCCCGCATCCAGCGCTTGCAACAGGGCCTCCTCGTCGATGATCGGCCCCCGCGCCGTGTTGATGATGCGCGCCCCCGGCTTGCAAAGTGCCAACCGCCGCGCATCCAGCAGGCCCCGTGTCTGCTCGTTCAGAGGCAGATGAATGGTAAGGAAATCGCTCTGGGCCAGGACTTCCTCCAGCCCGACCAGCGTCACGCCCAGGTTGCCCGCGTACTCTTGGGAGACGAAGGGGTCGTGCGCAACCACGCGCATGTTTAGGCCGAGCGCGCGGCGCACGACATGGCTGGCCACACGGCCCAACCCCAGCGTCCCCAAGACCTTGTCTCGCACTTCCACGCCCATGAAACGGCGGCGATCCCACTCGCCGCGGACCATGGACAGGTGGGCCGCGGGCAGATTGCGGGCCAGCGCCATCAAGAGCGCTATGGTGTGTTCGGCCGCCGATACCACGTTGCCCGTAGGCGCGTTGGCGACGATGATGCCCCGTCGGGTCGCTGCCGGTACGTCGATGTTATCCAGGCCCACGCCTGCACGGGCAATGACCTTGAGCCTATCGGCCGCGGCGATGACGTCGGCTGTGACACGAGTACCGCTGCGCACGACCAGTGCATCGTATCCGCCGATCGTCTCTATCAGCTCTGCCGGGCTCAGACCGGTACGTACGTCTACGGCCAGACCTGCCTGTCGCAACAGCTCCAGACCGGAGCGCGCCAAAGGATCGGAAACCAGGACACGGTAAGGTGTATGCTCGCTCATAGGATTCTGGCGAAGCCGGTGCATCCGCTTCGGCTACATGGATTCGGGGGCGTTCATGCCCATCAGGTGCAAGAGATAGGCGAGGGTGATCTGGGTGGCCTTCACCAGGGTTAGCCGGGCACGCGAGAGGGCAGCATCTGCCGGATCGTCCGAGAGGACGCGGCAGGCGTCGTAGAACTTGGTGAAGGTCTTGGCCAGCTCAAGGGCGTAGTGCGGCAGATGGTGGGGCGCCAGCCGGTCGATGGCGTCGTTCACCACCTCCGGCAACTGCAGCATCTTGTGCAAGAGGGCGAGCTCAGTCGGATGTGTCAGCAGGTTCAGCTCGGCATCATCGGGTTCCAGACCTTGTGCGGCCGCCTTGCGCAGGATCGAGCTGACACGGGCATGGGCATACTGAACGTAGTAGACGGGATTCTCGCTGTTCTGAGCGACGGCCAGCTCGATGTCGAAATCGATGCGCGCTTCGTTGGAATGGCTGAGGAGAAGGAAGCGCGCAGCGTCGGAGCCTACCTCATCCAGCACCTCGCGCATGGTGATCAGCTCGCCCGAACGTTTGGAGATCTTGACTTCCTTGCCGCCTCGCTTCAGCGTGACCAGATCGTAGAGCACAATGGTGAGGCGGTCGGGATCGATGCCCAGGGCTTTGAGCATGGCGGGCATGCGCGCGGCTTGGTTCTGGTGGTCCACTGCCCAGACGTTGATCACCCAGTCGAATCCGCGCGTGACGAACTTGTTGTAGTGATAGGCCACGTCGCTGGCGTAATAACCGGGCTCGCCGTTGGAGCGGATGAAGACCTCGTCCCGGTCGCTTTTGGGCAGATACTTGCTGGCCCGGAACCAGACCGCATCATCCTTGACATAGAGGTCGCCGTTCTCGCGCAGGATGGCAGCGACATGGTCGAAGGTGCCGTCTTCGTAAAGGCTGCTTTCCGAGAACCAGTTGTCGAAATGCACCTGCATTTGCGCCAGGTCGTCGGCCAGTTCGGCCGTGACGATCTCGAGTCCCAGTTTGCGGAATTTGGGGATGGCCTCTTCATCGCTCAGACTCAGCAGGCTGTCGCCATATTGGGCCTGGACCTTTCTCGCGTATTCGATCATGTACGCGCCCGGATAGCCCTGCTCGGGGATGCTGACCTCGATACCGTGGAGTTGCTGGTAACGCCGCCATAGGGTCTCGCCGAAGATGTCCATCTGGGTGCCGCGGTCGTTGATGTAGTATTCGCGCTGGACCCGGTAACCGTTGTTCTCCAACAGGCGGGCAATGGTATCGCCGATGGCCGCGTTGCGCGCGCCCCCGAAGTGCAAGGGCCCCGTGGGATTGGCGCTTACGAACTCCACCTGGACGCGCTTGCCCTGACCCTTGTCAAGACGATAGTAATCGGCTCCGCGAGCGACGATCTCACCCGCCTGCGCCGCCAGCCACTCGGGCGAGAGAAACATGTTGATGAAACCGGGCTTAACCACTTCGACCCGTTCCAGATAGGGATTGTCGGGCAGGCGCCGGACGATGATCTCACCGATCTGCACGGGCGAGAGCTTTCCGGCGTCTCTGGCTTTCAGCGCCTCATTGACATCGCGCACAATCTGCAAGGGGAGGGCACAGGACCAGTCTCCCTGCTCGGGGCGCTTGGGACGATTGACGCTGACGGAAGGCAGCTGAAAGCGGGGCAGGTCACCCTTTTTCTGGGCTTTTCGGGTGGCTGTGGTAATGAGATCGGCGATTTGATCGGGCAGCATCATAGGCAGTAGTTATCCGAAGAGTCGGGGACAGGAGGCAACAGGGAACACACAACAAAAAAAGCCCTCCGGCCGGAGAGCCTGGGGGGCTGGGTCGTCGTTGTCTCGCCCGCGTCCAAGGGTCCAGACCGGTCAGGCTGGTTCGACACACCTGGAACAACGGGAACAACGACTCAGCATGATGGTGTAGAGGATACACAAGGGAGGAAGGAATGTCAAAGCTGGCACCCGTCCAGTGCGCGTTTCAACTTGTGGGCCGGGGGCAGCGCCCCCGGAAATAGCGCGGCCACATCCAACCGGACGACCGCGCACTGTTTCAGGTAGTCCGGCCGTGCTGCGTGGGCCGGCATCCGGACAGGCTGGAAAGCCTGTCCCACATGCAGCCCTGCC
>RFJM01000449.1 GCA_003694905.1 Caldilineae bacterium | reverse complement strand
GAGATCGCCATCGCCCGCTGGATGCCCGTCCAGGAGTTTCTGAACAACCCGCACGTCCATCCCTTCAACAAGTTCGTGATTCAGGCTGTCTTGGGCCGGGAGGGGTGGAGCCGGCATGTGTCGCAGACGGGCCATCAGGCCGGCCCGATCGAGATCTTCGCTCCCGCCCATCTTTCTCCCCCACTCTGACTTCCATCCTGCCCATGCTCAAAGTACTGACTTACAACATCCACTACTGGGAGGGCTCGGATGGTGTCGGCGATGTCGACCGCACCATCGAGGTCTTGTGTGCAACCGGGGCCGATCTCATTGGACTCAACGAGGTTTACCATCCGGCCTTGCGCCCCGGCAGCGATCAGCCTATCCTGGAGTACATGGCCGAGAAAATGGGAATGCATTATGCCTATGCCCAGGCGCAGAGCTTCCCGCTGGCATTTCGGCGACCGGGCAACAGTTTCGGTAACGCCCTGCTTTCCCGATACCCCATTCTGGCTTCGGCAGCCCATCATCTCACGCCCGTGCCCGGACACACCCCTCGCGGCCTTTTGGAAGCGCGGGTCCAGCTTCCCGACGGCCGTCCGCCCCTCACCGTCTATGTCACCCACCTGGATCCTCGCGATGAGGAGACAAGATTGATTCAGACGCAGGCCGTGCTGAGCTGGACTGGGCGAGACCGACACCGGCCACACATCCTGATGGGAGATCTGAATACCTACCATCCGGACGATTACGCAACAGCCGAGAGCCTGGCCGAGTTTCAGGCTTTGGTGGATGAGTTGGAGTGGACGTTCTACGAAGCCCACGTGATCCCCCGTCTTCTGAAAGCCGGCTACCAGGATGCCTGGATGCTGGCCGGGCGCGGGGAAGCGGCGACGTACGAAGCGCCCAACGCCCTCTTTCGCATCGACTTCATTCTGGTTTCGGATATGCTGGCGCCGGATGTGCGGGCGTGCTACCGGTGGGACGCGGATCCCGCTCCCCTGGCTTCGGACCACTATCCGGTTGTGGCGGAGTTGGCGATCTGATCCTCAGGCCAGGGGCCAGCGCATGCCCACCTTGCCCACGCCGAAGCCCCGCTCGCGCACCCAAGCCCGTTCCGGTCCTTGTTGCCACAAGGGGTTGGTGTGATTGAGGTGGATGAAGAGGACCTGAGGCGGCGATTCCGTGCTCAGTCGTTGTCGGAAGAATTGCACGGTGTCCCTGACGAAGGGATGGGGAATGGTGTGCAGGTCGCGGCCGGGTAATTCATCTGGGTGGAAGAAGGTGCCGTCTAGCAGGGCCACCCCACCTTCCTGCCAGGCCCCGGCCAGATCGACGCCCTGCCAGCGATCAATGTCGGGACAGTAGAAAAGGATCCGGTCCGGGCCCTGAACCAGGTAGGCCACCGTATCGGAGAATTCCCTGCGGTGGGGCACGGGGACGGCTGTGATGTGGATGCCGTCGGTCAAAGCTTCGGGTATGTGGGGCGGTAGACGGTGCAGGCGGATGTTGCTCTGCTCTATCAGTGCCGACCAGGGTGCATTGCCCCGGAGGAAATCGGCCATGCTCGGGGTGCAGTGGAGCGGGAGGTGGCGGGTGTTCATGGCCTCGCGGCCCAGGTGGATGAGCCCGGTGTAGTGGCCGATGTGAGCATGGGTGAGGAAAATGCCCGCCAGGGAGTAGGGGGGCGCCGGGGGTGTTCCGGCCTGTTTGGCCATCTGCAACTGGGCCGGGAAGTCGGGGGTGGCATCGATCAACCAGAAGCGCCGTGCCCGATGATCGAGGAGGCCCAGGCAAGCAACGGGCTGCCGCAAGGCAGGGTCGTGCCAGGCGGCGGAGCATTGGGGGCAGTCACAACCGGCGTGAGGCAGGCCGCCATCCTGCGCCACACCCAGCAAGAGTGCCTCGAAGGCGGGCTGTGTGGCGGGCATCAGAGTTCCCCCAGCGCCTTGAGCACGCGCAGGACTCGGGACGTCACCCACTTGCTGGGCCCGCCGCGACGCTCCGGTGCAAACCAGGTCTTACCGGCGAGGGGGTTTTCGTTGGGCCAACGTCCGTCGGCATCGCGTTTCTCCATGATCCAGGCCAGGGCGGGAGCCAGCCGCGGGTCATGACCGAAGCCCAAGGCCACCAGGTTCTCCACGGTCTCCAGGACGTCGCTCCAGTAGGTGAGGGGAAAGCCGAGTTTGAACCAGGTCGAGCTGACGCGTTGGGTGTAGGGATAGTCGGCTTTAGCGGGATCGTGGCCGAGCAGGAAGGCGGCGCCGGCATCGAGGGCGCGCCGTTGGCGCGCGGAGCGCAGTTGCGGGGGGATGGCGAGCAATGCCTTGAGGGCTTTGTTGGCACCCCAGGCACACGGCTGGCCTCCATTGACGGCACAACGAAAACCCGGCCCGCAGGTAGCCGACTTGTGATAGCGGAAGCCTTCTTCGCCGGTGATGGCACCGGCCAGCCATTCTATAACCTTCTGCACCCTGGCGTCCTGCCGATACCCCAGGCGGATGAGGGCGTGAGCAAGGTTGCCGTTGAGACAGAGCACCGCGCCTGAGGGGGCCGGTTTCTGATAAGCGGAGAAGGCGCCGTTGGCAGTCAGGCTGTGGGCGAGGACGTACTCGCATGCCCGGCGGACACGAGGATGCCGGCCGTCGGCACCGAAGTCGGCCAGGAATCTGATTTGCCAGAGGGTGCTACGGTACTTGGGCGAGTAGCCGCCCCCGGGTTTGATCCAATATCCTTCGGGGTACTGAGCTT
>RFJM01000448.1 GCA_003694905.1 Caldilineae bacterium | reverse complement strand
CTGTAACAATTCGGTCGGTGGCTCGCGCTGGCTGTTGGCAGATCGTGCATTGCGCCGAGTAGACTCGACCTCTAGCTGACCAGACTCCTTGTCCGCCACGGTGCGTCCAAGCTGTGCTACAATGATAGAGCATCTCCCTGTCGCCGGCGACCGGCTCGGCGACACCCAGGCTATCAGCATGTCCGACCTGTTTGACGTCCGCCGCCGGGAACTGATCGAGCGGGAGCAACCCCTGGCCGCTCGTATGAGGCCGCGCACCCTCGACGAATTTGTCGGCCAGGACCATATCGTCGGGCCCGGCCGCCTGTTACGCCGCGCCATTCAGGCCGACCAGCTCTCCTCTCTCATCTTCTACGGCCCGCCGGGTACCGGCAAGACCACCCTGGCCCGCATCATTGCCAACACCACCCGGGCGCATTTCATCGCCATTAATGCCGTGTTGGCCGGCGTCAAAGACATCCGCGACGCCATCGAGATCGCTCAGGAGCGGCGCGGCATGTACGGCCAGAAAACCATCCTCTTCGTCGACGAGGTGCACCGCTTCAACAAGGCTCAACAGGATGCGCTCTTGCCGCACGTAGAAAACGGCACCGTCATCCTCATCGGCGCGACAACAGAGAACCCCTACTTCGAGGTCAACAAAGCCCTGGTCTCGCGCTCCCGCATCTTTCAGCTCAAACCGCTGAGCGAAGAGGATCTGCGCAAGATCGCGCGGCAGGCTCTATCGGACCCCGAGCGGGGCTACGGCAGACTGAAGGTCCAGATCGAGGAAGAAGCCCTGGACCATCTGGTCAACGTCGCCAACGGTGATGCCCGCGCCGTCCTCAACGCGCTGGAGTTGGCCGTAGAGACGACACCACCCGATGTAGATGGCGTCATCCGCATCGACCTGGCCGTTGCCGAAGAGAGCATCCAGCGCAGAGCCGTCCTCTACGACAAGGAAGGGGATGTCCATTTCGATACCATCAGCGCCTTCATCAAATCTCTGCGCGGTTCCGATCCCGATGCGGCGCTCTACTGGCTGGCCAAAATGATCTACGCCGGCGAAGACCCCCGCTTCATCTTTCGGCGCATGTTGATCTTCGCTGGTGAGGATGTTGGGCTGGCAGATCCCAACGCCATTCGCGTGGTCACCGCCTGTGCCCAGGCATTCGACTATGTGGGTATGCCCGAGGGACGCTTCCATCTGGCCGAGGCCTGTCTCTATCTTGCTACCGCACCCAAATCCAACAGCACGCTCGGCTTTTTCGATGCCCTGAAAACCGTCGAGGAAGAGCCCGAAGGCGAAGTCCCCAGCCATTTGCGCGATGCCAGTCGCGATCGCGAGGGCTTCGGTCACGGCGAAGGCTATCTCTATCCCCATGCCTATCGCGATCACTGGGTGGCTCAGCAATACCTGCCCGATTCTCTGCAGGGCAAAACCTTCTATACGCCCTCGGACCAGGGGTATGAAGCCACCATCGCCGACAGGGTGGCGCAACGCCGTGAAGCTCAACTGGCGGCCATGCTCGAAGGGGAGTACACGGCGGTGCCGGAAATCCTCACCTTCACCGGAGCGGCCGTCGACCGCCAAACCGAACGCTGGTTGCAGCGCACCATTTCCAATGCCGGAGAGCGACTGGGCAGGCTGCGGGAACGGGTTCTCTCCCGGGCGGGGCTGCAGCGCCACCATGTGGTGCTGGACCTGCACACGGCCAGCGGGCTGCTGACCTGGGAGGCGTTACGACGTACGCCGGAAGGCGGGGTGTATGCCCTGGCACGCACGGCCCGTGAAGCGCAGGCCCTGCAGCAGATGGCCGAAAGGCTTCCCGAATTGCGACGTCCCTTCATTCTGCAGGGAGACTTGCAGCACCTGGATGCTCTGCTGACGGCACAAACTGCCGACCTGCGCTTCGACGCCATAGTGGGGAGAAACGCGTTGATGGCCGAGCCGGACAAAGGCGCGGTGGCCGCAGTGTTGGCCAAGTGGCTGAAGGAGGGCGGCAAGATCTCATTGGTGGACGCCATCCCTCGCCATACCCAGCGCCTCTACCGCCTTCTACCCTCCGGCGCACTGCCCTCCGCCCTGGAAGAGCGCTTGCAGGAGGCCGAAGAAGCCATCTACCTCGACCCCGAGAACAGCATGGTCAACTGGGATGCGGAAGATCTGGTCACTGTTTTTGTCCGGGCAGGTTTCCAGATCCTGGAGTGGCAGGAAGAACTGGAGACGGCCGAGCACCGCATCAGTCCGGCCCTGCTCGACCGCTGGTTCGGCCAAGGTGAGGATGCGCGGCCGAGCTATGCCGGGCACCTGCGCCGGTTTTTCTCGGCGGATGAGGTAGCGCAGATCGAGCATATCTTTCGCAGCGAGCTGTCGGCAGCGGTGGTTTCGTGGCAGACGAAGCTGATCTATCTGGTGGCGCAGTCGGGCGGGTAGCCGCGTCAGGGCGGGCGGACGCCTATCGGGAAACCGCGCGGTCGGGCCGGCGCCTTTCGGTGGGGGGAACAAAAACGCGACCACAAACGTCCTGATATCGACACCGCTTTTCGGCAGGATATCTCAACCAGCAACTCCGGCCGACGCGACACGATTCCCGGGAATCCGGCGAAAAGATTGCCATCTCTCGGTAGACGAGGCGCTTGCGCTTCGACTGCCCAGGTCTTCTACTGCCCAGGAGGAAACAGATGAACCGACTCTACTATGCCGTCGCCTTACTGGCTGCTCTGGTCTTGCTCATGATCAACGGGGCGGGTGCCCAGGCCCAGGGCATCATTATCGACCCGCCTCCGCCCGGCATCGTACCCCCCATCGGCGGTCCCATTACCATCGAGTTACACAGTATCGATGCCGTGATCGACGGACCCGTCGCCACAGTCCATATCACCCAGATCTTTCGCAACAACACCGAGCAGCAAATCGAGGGTACCTACATCTTCCCCCTCCCCTCGGATGCTGCCATCGGCGATTTTCAGATGACCGTGGACGGTCAGGTGTTGGAGGGCAAAGTCTACACAAAGGAAGAGGCCCGGCGCATCTATGAAGACATCGTTCGCCGCCGACGTGACCCGGCGCTCCTGGAATACCTGGACCGAGACCTGTTCCAGACCAGCGTCTTTCCTATCCCGCCCGGAGCCAGCCGCAAACTGGAACTGACCTACAGCCATACGCTGGCTCTGGACAACGGTCTGTACCACTTCCGCTATCCTCTGCAAACCAGGCAATACAGCCCGGCGCCCGTCAAGAACCTGTCGCTGCGCGTGGAACTGCGCAACCAGCCCGGCCTGCGCACCATCTACAGCCCCAGCCACCAGGTACGAATCGACCGTCTCGGTGACGACGCTGCGCTCGTTGGCTTCGAGCAGGCAAACATCCTGCCCGAGCGGGATTTCGACCTCTACTTCGGTGTCAGTCCGGAAGCCGTCGGTCTGAACCTGCTCAGCTACAAGCCTGCGGGTGAAGACGGCTTCTTCCTGCTGCTGGCGGCACCGGGCATCCAGGTCGCTCCCGGCGAGGTTGTGCAGCGCGATATGATCCTGGTGATGGACATCTCCGGCTCCATGGAAGGCGTCAAGATGGAGCAGGCCAAACGGGCCGCGCATTTCCTGGTAGACAACCTCAACCCCGGCGACCGCTTCAATCTCATCGCCTTCAGCACCGGTGTCTATCTTTGGTCTGCCGAGTTGCGGCCAACTGCTGAGGATGCTGTGACCGATGCCCATCGCTGGATAGAGGGCCTGCGCGCCGGTGGATCCACCGATATCAACCGGGCCTTGTTGGAAGCCCTGGCACAGCTCTACGAGAAGGAGCAGGGCCGGCCTGCCTACATCCTTTTCATGACCGACGGTCTGCCTACCCTGGGCGAGACCGATTCGGGTCGCATCATCCTCAATGCCCTCAACAATATGCCACCAGGCCGCAGCGTTCGCCTCTTCGCCTTCGGCGTTGGCTACGATGTGGATACCGACCTGCTGGACAACCTCAGTCGCGAGCTGGGTGGCCGTAGCACCTATGTCAAACCGGAAGAGCGTATCGATGAAGCGCTGGGGGATTTCTACCGCCAGATAAGCACCCCAGTCTTGACCAATGTCTCCATCTCCTTCCCGGGCATTCTGGTGGAAGATACCTATCCCTATCCCATCCCCGATCTCTTCGCCGGTGAGCAGATCGTCTGGGCGGGCCGGTATCGCCAGGGCGGAGCCACCACCATCACCCTCCGGGGCGAGGTCAACGGCAAAAAACGAGTCTTCCGTTATGCCGACCAGCACCTTGCCACCAAAGGCGGTGAGCCTCTGGTCGCCCGCCTGTGGGCCACACGCAAGATCGGTACCCTGCTGGACGAGATCCGGCGCAAGGGGCCTCTGCCCGAACTGGTCGACGAAGTCGCGCGGCTGAGCACCACCTACGGAATCGTCACCCCCTACACCAGCTATCTGGTGCTCGAGCCTCAGTTCCAGCCCTTCGCGGGCGCGCCCGACGCTGCCCAACCCGCAGCAGAAGTCCCCATGGCCCCCGCGGCTCCCAGGGAAGTGGTGGCGACGGTCGAGGT
>RFJM01000447.1 GCA_003694905.1 Caldilineae bacterium | reverse complement strand
TGTCGTCGATGCCCGTGCGGTGCTGACTCCGGTGCACACACAGAGACGCGGATAGGTTGTCAGGAATCCCCCGGCCGGCACCCCTTGCTATCCTCAAAGGCTTGACCCGATGAAGTTCGTTCGCATCTATTTCCACCGTGTCACGTCCACCCAGGACTGGGTGCGGGCGTGGGCACGGTTGGGCGCGGCCGAAGGCCTGGTGGTCCAGGCGGGGGAGCAGACGGCCGGTCGGGGACGGTTGCAGCGTTCCTGGTGGTCGCCGCCGGGCGAGGGGCTGTACATCTCGGTGCTGTTGCGCGCCACCATCCCCCTGCGCCTGAGTAGCCACCTCACCATGCTGGTCTCTCTGGCCGCGGTGGATGCCTGCCACCGGCTGAGCGGCCTGCGACCGCGGCCGAAGTGGCCCAACGATCTGGTGCTGGCAGGCCGCAAGCTGGCAGGCGTGCTGACCGAAATCGAGCAACAGAACGGCCAAGTCCTGTTCGCAGTGATCGGACTGGGCCTGAATGTCAATCAGGAATTCGCGGACACGCCGCTGGCCGATAAAGCCATCAGTCTGCGTCAGGCGTGCGGTATGGCGTTCGAGATCGCGACCGTGCGCGAGGCCTATCTGGCGGCGCTGGCCGAGCGTTATGACCGCTTTCGCCGCGGCGAGTCGCCGCTGGCCGCCTGGGCCGCGGACCTGGAGCCGCTGGGGCAGCGCGTTTGTGTGCAAACAGGGGGGCAGGCGCGCTGGTTCGGGCGGGCAGTCGATGTCAGCCCGGAGGGAGCGTTGTTGGTGCAGGATGATGGGGGAGAGGTGCGCACCGTGTGGGCAGGTGATGTGATCCCGGTTGCTCAACTGGCGGAATGAGGAGAACCCATGCGCAAGTCCATCGAGTTTGAATGGAAAGAAGGTTCTGAGCTTCCGGAGACGGCCGCGCACATGCCGGCGACACCGGCCGCAGCACCGCCTGATATTCCTCCGTACACAGCGGCTGAAGAGAAGGGATGGCGGTTGTGGAGTGCGAGCAATCTCGCCTTGCTGATGGTAGGCATTATCCTGGGTGTGGTGCTGGGATTCGCGATTCTGACGGTGCAGGGACAGTGGCGGGCCCGCAACGATATGGCGCCTGTGGTGGCTTTGCAATATCAGGCGCTGGCCCGCAACGATGTGGACCTCTACCGCGAGCTGGCAGATCCCACCGATGTGTTGTGGCGAGACCTGCTGGCCCAGAGGTTCCCCAGTTCGCGACTTCTGTATGATCTGCATCAGGCCCCGCGGGTGCGCCGGGTGCAATTGCAGGGAAACCAGGCAGAGGTAGAGGTGGAGTATGTATACCAGGGCGAGCGCTACCGTTATCTCCAGAGCCTGCGGCTGATCCGCGAGCAGTGGCATCTGAGCCGCGCGCGACTGGGCGCCTGGGGTGAGCAGAGAACACTGGAGGGGGAGTATGTGACGCTCCGCTATCGCGAGCGCGATGCTTTTCTGGCGGACTACCTGCCCCGGATGGACGCGGCCGCGCAGGCGTTCTGCCGGCGCTACGCGCCTCCGCCTCCTTGTCACGTGGACCTGCGCATCGAGCCCGAGCCCGACCTGCTTCCCTTTGCCCCCGGCGAAGGTGCCTCGCCCCCGCCCACGTTGACGCGCTATCGTATCATCGGCCAGGGCGACACCCATCTGGTGACGTTGAACAGCACAGGCGAGGAGTTTGCGGACCCCGAGTTCCAGACATTCCTGCTCGGTCTGCTACCGGGCATCGACGATATCAACCGGGTGTACCCGGCCAAGTACGCGACTGCCGATGCCCAGACGCTATCGGCCATGCGGCTCTATCAGCGTCAGATGCCGTTAGAGCTGGTCTCCCCGCGGCTGGTAGGAGTATCCTCGGGGCGCCCCCATCCTCTGTGGCTGCTGGCGTTGTACGAGAGCATCGGCGATGTCGTGGTGCGCAGGGCGCTGGGTCCGTTCAGCCATGGCGATGTGGTGGCATTCAGCCTGTGGGCCGCGCTGCGCGGGGATGTGGCCCTGCGCGCCGAGGAGCTGAGCGGTGTGGTTCTGGCCGATCTCCCTCAAGTACGGACGTCTATCTCCCCCTCCGATATCGGCGAGCGGTTGGTGATGGGCGACGTGACAATGCGTAATGCCGCGCGCGAGTTTGCCCGCCTACTGGAAGATCGTTACGGCCGGGACGCCGTCTTGCGCTTGTTGCAGGCGGCGCGCGCCAATGACGGCGTCGGGGATGTGTTCAGCACGCTGGGGACGACGGCGGATGAGCTGGCAGGTGAGGCATTTTGATGCCGGGACGGTTCCGGCCTCGGCGTGGTTCGGCTTCCCGGCATTTTCTGGGCGGCGAGCGCTCCGCACTCACGGGTCGCTGCCGCACGCACCCAGGATGAAACGCGCCCCGGCCGGCGGGGTCGGTTGTCGAGCAGGCAATCGACATGCTATACTGAGCGCGACCGAATCGAGAAGCCGGCCCGGAAACACATGAGGCAAATCCAGCATCATCATCCGCCGGTCTGTGCCCGGCTTCTGACAACCCGGAAGGCATGATGGCGACTCGCACCCCCGATTCACCTGCGAACGCGCAAGCGCGGACTGCCGAGCGACCACCCCTCGCGGCCGGTGATCGGCTGACCCG
>RFJM01000446.1 GCA_003694905.1 Caldilineae bacterium | reverse complement strand
GGCAGGGTGCAGGCCGGCCCATATTTGGGCGCTTTTACCACGACGATTTCTCTGAATCGGCGCAAGCGTAGAATCTCGCCAAGAATCTGGGACGCACCCTCTTGGACATAGTACCTTGAAGAATGCTGCCGATCCGGGTTAAGATAAGTCCGCCAGTCCGATGGCCGCATTCCGCTCGCTCCCTTGATCCTGCCCGGCCGATGGAACCTGCCTACGGTGCCGACCCCTCCCGCTATCAACTGATCCCGCGCGTGCTGATTATCGCAGGCCACGAGGATCGGGTGCTATTGCTGCGTCGCAGCCCACACAAGAAACTGTGGCCGGGCATGTACAACGCGCCGGGCGGGCACGTCGAACGGGGGGAAGACCCGCTGCAGGCCGCACGGCGGGAACTGAAGGAGGAAACAGGACTGAGCGACTGCCGGCTGATCTTGCGAGGGTTGATCGTGGCAGACACCGGTCTAGACGCGACGGGTATCCTGGTGTTCGTATATCAGGCCAGGATCTGCAACCCCCGACTCATCGGCGGCGAGGAAGGCGAGCCTGTGTGGGCCGCGCGCCGATCTCTGTCCCGGCTTGAAGTGCTGCCGGATCTGCCCCTATTATTCGAACTGGTACTTGACCAGCCTCATTTCTTCTATATCTACAAGACTCCCACGCCCGAAGGCGAGGAGCAGCGCGTGCAGATCGTAGAAGGATAGCGCCGAGCAATCCTTTCACATTACGTCCTTTGCAGGAGGTAGAATGCCAGGTATCGACATCAGCATTCCGAGGGAAACGCGAGCAGACGAGTATCGCGTGGCCCTGACCCCGGCGGGTGTCGAGGCGCTGGTGGCGGCCGGCCACCGGGTGTATGTGGAGCACAACGCAGGTGCGGGTGCTGGCTTTCCCGATGACGCTTACCGCGAAGTGGGCGGGCAGATCGTCTATTCTCGAGAGGAGGCATATGCTCGGGGCAGGCTGGTAGCCAAGGTTGCACGCCCCACCCTGGAAGATCTGTCGCATCTGCAGGAGGGCCAGATCCTCGTGGGGTTCTTGCATCTGGCTGCGGGCCGCCGGGACAAGGTCGAGATCCTGCGGCAGCGTCAGGCCTGTGCCATTGCCTGGGAAACGGTTCAACGCGAGGATGGTTCGCTGCCGGTGCTGCATACCATGAGCATGCTGGCCGGGCGGATCATCCCCCAGATCGTGGGGCGCTTCATGCAGAGCGATCAGGGCGGTCGGGGTGTGACGCTGGGAGGTTGTCCTACCGTGCCGCCGGCGGAGGTAGTGATCGTGGGGGCAGGCACGTTCGGCACAGAAGCAGCCGTGGCCCTGGCCGCGGCGCGGGCCTCCGTCTACGTCCTGGATATCGACCCCGCGGCCCTGGAACGGGTGGACCGCAGGCTGGATGGCCGCGGGGTAACGATGCTGGCCACCGAGTACAATCTGCGTAAAGTCGTGCAGTTCGCCGATGCGGTCATCGGCGCGGTACATCGGCCCGGCCATCGCACGCCCATTGTTTTCACCCGCGAGCTGATCCGCCTGATGCGGCCTCGCACCCTCTTCCTCGACATCAGCATCGACCAGGGCGGCTGCTCCGAAACCAGCCGTCTTACCACCCACAGCAATCCCACTTACATCGAGGAAGGCGTCATCCACTATTGTGTACCCAATATCAGCAGCGTGGCCGGACGCAGTGCCACCCATGCCCTTACCTATGCGACCCTCCCCTACCTGATGGCCCTGGCCGGGGAGGGGTTGGATGCGGCGCTGCAGAGCTATCCCGAGCTGGCACGCGGGGTCAACGTCCGTGGCGGCGAGATCGTTCATCCGGGCCTGCGCGAAGAGGGGGCAGGCGAACACCAGGGGAGGGGCGGAGCATGAACGCGTGGACCCGCATCTTCCGTTCTAAGATCACCACGGCCGAAGAGGCGGTGCGCTCCATCCCCGACGGGGCCAACATCTTTCTCACCGGCAATTGCTCGGTACCCACCCGGCTCTTGCGCGCCCTGGTAGACCGTGCTCGTGCCGGCGAGGTGCGGGGGCTGACGCTGCATCAGGTGCTGACGCTGGGTGATGTGGACTACGTGGCCCCGGACCTCGAGGGCAAGATCCGGGTCAACACCATGTTTGTCAGCCCCAATGTGCGCCAGGCCGTCAACGAGGGGCGAGCCGATTTCACACCGGTGTTTCTGAGCGAGATCCCGGCGCTCTTCAAACGGGGCATCGTCCCCCTGGATGTCACCCTGGCTCACCTTTCGCCGCCCGATGAGCACGGCTTCTGCTCGTATGGAATCGAGGTAGGGCTGACCAAGCCCGCGGCAGAGTCTTCGCGCATGATCATCGCCGAGGTGAACGAACGCATGCCCCGCACTCTGGGCGACAGCTTCATTCACGTCTCCAAACTGACGCATGTGGTACCGGTGGACTATCCCCTCATCGAGATGCGGCAGGGGCGGGCAGGGGAGCTGGAACGGGCCATCGGCGCCCATGTCGCCGAGCTGATTCCCGACGGCGCCACGCTGCAACTGGGTATCGGTGCCATTCCCGACGGTGTGCTCCACTTCCTCAAAGACAAGCGGGATCTGGGCATCCACACCGAACTATTCTCCGACGGCGTGGTGGAATTGGTCGAAAGCGGGGTGGTCACCAATGAACGGAAGACGCTGCATCGAGGCAAGATCGTTGTGGGGATGATCATCGGCAGTAGACGTCTCTACGACTTCGTCCATGACAACGCCATGGTCGAGTTCCATCCCCAGGACTATGTAAACGACCCCTTTGTCATCGCCCAGAATGACAACATGGTCTCTATCAACTCGGCCATCGAAGTGGACCTGACAGGCCAGGTGTGCGCCGACTCACTGGGACATGTCTTCTATAGCGGTGTGGGCGGGCAAGTAGATTTCGTGCGCGGGGCAGCCCGCAGCCGGGGTGGTAAGCCCATCATTGCCCTGCCTTCCACTGCCAAAGGGGGGACCATCTCCCGCATTGTGGCAGAACTAAAGCCGGGGGCAGGGGTGGTGACGACGCGCAATGACGTGCACTACGTGGTGACAGAGTACGGTGTGGCCGATCTTTACGGCAAGACCATCCGCCAGCGGGTCGAATCCCTGATCGCCATTGCCCATCCCGACTTCCGCGCAGATTTGCGCAGGCAGGCCCGCGAGTTGCACTATATCTGAGCACCGGCTTGTTCACCTGCCGTTGCTGTCTTCACCGCTATTTTGCCACATGTTAGAGATCATCATCCCCGAGCGTGAGGTTCTGACCCTCGAGCATTTGGTGCTGGATCTCAACGGCACCCTCGCCTGTGATGGCGTTTTGCTGCCCGGAGTGGGAGAACGCATCGCCCGCTTGCGCAAAGTCCTGCAGATCCATCTGCTGACGGCCAACACACATGGAGGCGGGGACGAGATCGCGCGAGTTTTGGAAATCGAATTCAATCTGCTCGGGCCCGGTGCGGGTGGTCCGCAGAAAGATGCCTTTGTGCAGGCCCTTGGCCCCGAGCGGGTGGCAGCCATCGGCAATGGCGTGAATGACGCGGCCATGCTGAAACGGTGTGCGCTGGGGATCGCCGTAGGTGGTTGCGAGGGAACCGCGATCGGGGCCCTGCTGGCGGCCGATGTCTATACCCCCAACATCCTTGACGCACTCGATCTCC
>RFJM01000445.1 GCA_003694905.1 Caldilineae bacterium | reverse complement strand
GGGTCGACTTCGTCGGCCCCGTCCACGACCAGATCCAGGTGCTCATGTTCGTCCAGGGAGGTGAGGGGGATGCCTCGCGCCCGGGCCCGCGCCGCCGTGCTCTCCGACGTGGGCACGGCCTGGATGCGGCGCAGACGGCCGCCGCGCAAGCGCTCTGCCAGAATGTCGATGAAGTAGGCCATGGTCGAACCGCTCCCCAGTCCCAGCACCATGCCGTCCTCGACCAGGGAGACGGCGTAGGCGGCCGCGATGCGCTTTAGCCGTTCACGGTTGTTCCCCGCCATTCTGAGAACGTCTCCGTCGCTCGTGGATGGGCAGAAGGAAGAGCAGGCTGTGCGTGTGATGGGCCAGGCGCTCGGCCACACTGCCAATGAGGATGCGCTCCAGGCCCGCGCCGCGGCCGTGCGTGGTGGTCATGATCACGTCCACGTCTTCCTGTTCTGCTACTTGCAGAATGGTGTCGGCAGGGTCGTAGCCGGTGATCAGCGTGCGCACCCGCAGGCCGTCCTCGCGCAATACCGCGGCCACATTCTCCAGGTAGGCCTTCCCGTGCTCCAGGGCCTGTTGTCTCAACTGCGCGACCACGTCCGCCATGGGGCCGTACAGTTCGGCCTCGGGCACGACCGGGACGTGCAGGAGGATGACGTCAAGGTCGAACACGCCCGCCAGCCCGCGCAGGTAGGGCAACACCCGCTCCGCGTACTCGGAGCCGTCCAGGGGGACGAGCACTTTCATGAACCGCGGGCTCTGGGCGCGATTCTCCGCGCCCGGCGGTACGAGCAACGTGGGCACGGTGGTGATGTGGAGGATGGCACTGGCCGTGCTTCCCATGAGCCAGCGGCGCACACCGCTGCGGCCGTGCGTGCTGATGACGAGCAAATCTGCCCCGCGCTCGTGAGCGATGTCGTCGATGGTCTGGGGCACCGACCCCACGGCTACCACTGTGTCCACCTTGATGCTGTTGCCGTAGATGCGTTTGGCAACGTCGGCCAGGTAGGCAGCCCGCGCTTCTCGGGCCATCCTGTCCGGCTGGGGGCTGCCGACGATCCAGCGGGACAACGCGGAGCGGGGGAGAACGGAGAGAAGCGTCAGCGCGGCGTGGAAGCGCCGGGCCACGAATGAGGCCAGGGGGAGCACCCGCTCCGCGTAGGGGGAGCCGTCCAGGGGGACGAGCACGTGTGTGGGCCGGATGACGCGCCCGCGCCAGCCTTCACCCGGCGCGGGGATGGTGGCCCACTCCGCAGTGCCGGACGGGTTGCCGATGGCGGTGGCAGGCTTGAGACCGCCGAAGGGCATGCCCACGCCCCACATGGCCTCCTCCAACTCGCCCAGCCGTTCCTTGATGGGGCTGGGCGCGCCCAGGCGGTTGCGGAAGTAGGTGAACGCGGCGTACAGGGCCGGGATGAACACGAAGTACATCCAGGCCCCTTCCTGGAGGCGCTCGGCAAAGATGATGGCCGTCGCCACCGTGGTCAGTATGGCAGCCACGACCGTTCCCAGCAGGGTCAGCAGGTGGCCCAAGGAATAGGCGGCGCGCAACTCTCGTACCAGGCGCTTGCTTGCCGCCCACGCCGTCATGCTGAGCAGGATGAACACGCCCGCCGCGTAGAGGGCCAGGTAGGTTTCCTCGCTTGTCCCGAAGAGCAAGAAGGCGACGGAGACAATGGCCACTTCCAGCCAGACTGGCTTGTCGGCGACGTCGTACTTGTTTCGCTTGCCGAGGGTGGGGGGGATGTAGTGTCGGTCTTTCAGGCCCAGGGCCAGGTTCTGGATGCCCTGGGCGCTGGCGGCGGAGGCGGAGAGCAAGACCACGACGCCGATGAGCGTGCCGAGATAGGGGAGGGGGTCGGGCAGGAGGTAGTCCATGGTCTGGGTGAAGACGGAGACGTGCTCGTTGAGGGGGTCGGCGACGCGGAAGATGGCCGGGCCGGTGATGAGCATGGTTGCTCCGGTGGAGCCCATGATGATGAGCAAACTGCCGAAGGCCTTTCGGGCCCGTTCGTCGGGCTCGCCCTCATAGGCGGCGACGAGGTTGGCGAAGACTTCGATGCCGGTCATGAGGGCGAGGATGCGGGCATAGCCGCCGAGGGTGTAGGTCAGGTAGGGGGGGACGAAGGCGCGGAGGTGGAGAGGGGGCAGGTGCAGCCCCAACTTCCAGATGGTGGCCACGTTCATGGCCCACAGCAGCAACAACACGGCCAGCGTCGCCGGCCCAAACACCCGCGCCGCCACCTTCGGCCCCAGGTTCACCAGCCACCCCGTCAGCACGCTCAGGCCAATCGCCACGATGGCTCGGCCGGTCAGGCCGAGCAGCAGGGGCTGGTTCAGGACGGGGAAGCGGTCGGCGATGAAGGTTACGAGGGCGGCGACGCTGACGAGGAAGGTGAGGGTGTATTCGATGAAGGTGATGCCGGCGTTGATTTTCACGGCCCAGCCGCCGAATTCCTCCTCGGTGAGGCCGCTGCCGCCGCTGCCATCGGTGACCCAGCGCATGACGAGGCGGTACATGGCGGAGACGACGGCGACGGTGAGGATGACCAGCCAGATGCTGGCGCCGAAGGTCACCTGGGCGACGCCGGCGACGACGATCAACTTGAGGAAGGGGCCGAACACGTAGAGCGGTGAGGTGGCGGGATCTCCCCCACCGGCCAGCGCGCCCTCAAAGGAGTTGGAAAGTTTGCGTGACACTGCATGGGCCATCGTTCACCTCCCCATTCTCTTGAAATCCGTTCCACTCACCTCGCGAGATCGCAAATCAGACCCTGCTACGTGTCTTTCGCTGATTCTAGGAGGCCCTTCAGCGGATTTGTGGGGCTTGTAGGGCCCTGGGCCCACCTGTGGGACAGGCTTTCGAGCCTGTCATGGCCCTCGACAGCCTGGAAAGGCTGTCCCACAGGCGGGGTTGGTCAATGACGCAAGCAAGACG
>RFJM01000444.1 GCA_003694905.1 Caldilineae bacterium | reverse complement strand
GCCCCCGCACCCCCGACGCCTACGCCGGCTCCTCCAACACCAACACCTCTCCCGCCAACTCCTACATCCGAGCCCCCCACCCCTACCCCGGCCGTCGCTGCTGCCGCTCCGGCCGAGTCCCAGCCTCAGGCCAATGTGGCCCGTCCCGTACGTGTCCTCACCCCAGCGCCCAAAGCCGAAACCGGCCGACCGAATCCCGGCCGCTACTTGATGCTGGGGGGCTTCGCCCTTGCAGCCGCCCTCCTGCTGGGCATCGGCCTCTGGGCCCTCTCCCGCCAGTCCCCCTCCGGGCCATGAACGGCGACTATCATCCCTACACATGGCTATTGTGGCTGGCCAGCGGTACCCTCGTTGCCGTGCTGGTTCGCAACCCCTTTTATCTCTTCCTCGAGTTGCTGGCCGCGGCCTTCGTCTATGCCGTGATCTTGCGCCGGGGCAGGATCGCAGGCCCGGCCACCGCGGGGCAGGCTCGCGCCCTGGCCTGGAAAGGCGTGATCAAGCTGGCCATCATTTTGTGGCTTTTCACCCTCCTTTTCAATGCGCTCACCGTACACGTGGGCCCCACGGTGCTCTTCACCCTACCTCAGACGTGGCCCTTGGTCGGGGGTCCCATCACCCTCGAAGCCATGGCCTATGGATTTGCCACCGGTCTCAGCTTCGTTTCCCTGATCCTGGTCTTCACCGTTTTCAACAGCGCCGTAGGGCCTCATACCCTCCTGCGCATGGTCCCCGGCTTTGCCCACCATGCCGGCGTCGCCCTGACCATCGCCCTCTCCTTCATCCCCCAAACTGTCCTCGCTTGGCACGAGATCCGCGAAGCCCAGCGGCTGCGGGGCTACCGCGTTACCCGCCTGCGAGATATGCGTCCGCTCTTCGTTTCCCTGCTCGGCATCGGTCTGGATCGCGCCATCCGGCTGGCAGAGTCTATGGAAGCCCGCGGCTTTGCCGGCAACATGGCACCCCTTGGCCCACGGCAGCACCTGATGGTACGGGCCGGCACGGTATTAGCACTTCTGGCGCTGGTGCTGGGGCTGGCCAGCCGTTCGTTTCTCCCTCGGTATCGCTGGGTTGGGCCGCTGTTGATGCTGGCAGGCGCGGCCCTCCTGCTGCTGGTCTTTCGCATTCAGGGGCGTCGTCTGCGGCGCTCGCGCTACCGGCGCTGGCTATGGCGGCGGCGAGATACGGTCGTTTCGGCCGCTGCCGGCCTGCTGCTCGTCGCAACCCTTGGCCTTGCCATCGCCCGGCCGGAGCTGTTGTTCTACTATCCCTATCCACCTTATGATCTCCTCCCGCACTTCCATCCCCTGTTGGGATTCTTGTGCATGCTTATGATCGCGCCGGCATTATTGCTTCCTCCCATGCCGGCGCGTCCCCCCTTCCCCGCTTCGGCCGGCGCGGCTTCCTCCCCATGATCCACTACTACCATTTCGGCTACCGCTATCCCTCCGCCTCGACACCCGTTTTGCGCGACCTCTCCTTCGTGCTGCCGGAAGGAGCCTTTGTGCTTGTGATCGGTCCGTCGGGAGCCGGCAAATCCACCTTCTTGCGCACCCTTAACGGACTGGTTCCGCACTTCTACGGGGGGGAAGTCAGCGGACGGGTACGGGTGGCGGGTCGAGACCCTATCGCAGCCGCGCCCCGAGGCATGGCCGATGTAGTGGGGATGGTCTTCCAGGATCCCGAGTCGGGCTTTGTGGTCGACCGGGTCGAAGAAGAACTGGCCTTCGCTCTGGAAAACCGGGCCCTCCCGCAGGATATCATGCGCAAGCGGGTGGAGGAAGCACTGGACCAGCTCAAGATCGCCCACCTGCGCGCTCGGCCCGTATCCGCTTTGTCCGGCGGCGAGAAGCAGCGCGTCGCTATCGCCTCGGTGCTCACCCTTCACCCCCAGGTGTTGGTTCTGGACGAACCAACCTCGCAGCTCGATCCGCAGGCCGCGGAGGAAGTATTGTTGGCGTTACGACAGCTCAACGAAGACCTGGGGATCACGGTCGTTCTCTCGGAGCACCGCCTGGAGCGGGTGGTGCAATATGCAGACTACGTGCTCTACTGGCCGGGCGATGGCGGACCGCCGATGCTGGGTGAGCCGGAGGAAGTACTCAGGCAGATCCCCCTGACACCACCGCTGATCACCCTGGGCAAGGCCCTGGGTTGGCAGCCCCTCCCTCTGACCATCAAAGAGGGTCGGCGACACGCCCGCACACTCAAGCAGCATCTGCACTTTCCGGAGCCGGAGCAGCGGATGCCGCGAGCGGTCGCCAACGGGCACGAGCCTGCCATCCGCGTGGAACAGGTCTGGCACCGCTACGATAACGGTGTCGAAGCTCTGCGCGGGGTGAGTCTCAGCGTGGCGCCAGGCGAGTTCGTGGCGCTGATGGGCCGCAACGGCAGCGGCAAGAGTACGCTGCTCAAACATCTGGTCGGGTTGTTGAAGCCGCAGGCAGGGGAGATCGCGGTCGGGGGACATGACCCGGTTCGTACGCCCACCGAGGAACTGACCACTACCATCGCTTACGTCCCCCAGAATCCCGACAGGCTGCTCTTCTCCGACAGCGTGGCAGATGAGCTGCGCTTCAGCCGCCGCGCCCATCGTCTGCCCCCCGCCCCGCAGGAGGACGAGGCTCTTCTCGAATCTCTGGGAATTGCCCACCTGGCCGGCCGGCACCCCCATGATCTCTCCGCGGGCGAGCGACAACGCCTGGCCCTGGCCGCCGTTCTCGTCACCGATCCCTCCATCCTACTGCTGGACGAACCCACGCGCGGACTGGACTACGTGCAGAAGCGCGAACTGGCTCGACTGTTGCAGCAACTGCGTGAGCGAGGCAAGACGATTCTGATGGCCACGCACGATGTGGAGTTGGTGGCCGCCACCGCGGACCGGGTAGCACTGATGGCCGAAGGTGAGATCGTCGTAGACGGACCGGCGCGGCGGGTCATGTCCGAGTCTCTGATCTTTGCCAGTCAGGTGAACAAGCTCTTCCGCGATCCGCGCCTGCTCACACCGGCCGACGTCCTGGCCTGTCTCGACGGCGGTGTTCCCTCTACGGCGCCGATGCACGACGACTTCTCCAGCTCTTCCCACTCGGGATATCGCTTCTCATGACGACCCGTACGCCACAGATTGCCAAACCCTCCCCCCTGGTGACCGAAAGCAGGTCTCCGGCGCAGAGCGAAGCCGTATCGCACTCCCGCCCGACTCCTGTCCGCTCCAAGCTCTATCCCACCCTGATTCTGGTTCTGGCCAGTCTCGTGGGCGTCGCCGCCTTCCTCTCTCCCTTCCTGGAAGAGCCTTCCCGGCAACGGGGCATGGCCATGGCGCACAGCGGCGACGCCTTGCTCATGCTCACCTTGTTGAGTCTGCTGGCCATGGCCGCGATATTGGCAGGCATGCACAGTGGCGAGATGAGCTCCAAGACGTTGGCTGTACTGGGCGCGCTGGCGGCTGTGGGCGCGGTCCTGCGCTTCGTACCGGGACCAGGTGGATTTTCTGCGGTCTTTTTTCTGCCCATCCTTGCGGGCTACGCGTTCGGCACGCAGTTTGGCTTTCTGGCCGGACTGACCACCCTGCTTGCCTCTGCCTTTCTCACAGGCGGAGTGGGGCCCTGGTTGCCCTACCAGATGTTCGCGGCGGGTTGGGTCGGCGCCGCCACGGGACTCCTTCCGCGTGAGCGCATCCCCCCGCGGCTGGAGATCCCACTGCTGGCCCTGGCGGGTCTGGCGCTGGGCGTGCTCTACGGTCTGGTCATGAATCTCTGGTTCTGGCCCTACATC
>RFJM01000443.1 GCA_003694905.1 Caldilineae bacterium | reverse complement strand
TGAGCGGCAGAGTGCAACGATGCCATGGACTTAGTCGCCTGGTACGAAGCCTATTGGGCTGCCAAAGACGATAGCGTCGATCATAGCCGGCTGGATCTGATGCTGGCTCACATCCGGCCGGGACAGCGCGTTTTCCAGCTCGACGGCGGGCCGGGCATGTTGGCCCAACGTATGGTGGAAGAACGCGGGGCCGAAGTCATCATGACCGACCTGACTCGTGAGGCCACCGAGCGCGCTCGCGCCAAGGGCCTGCAGGCCAGCCAGCTCTACATTGCCGAGGAGGACATCCCCTATCCCGACGAGAGCTTCGATGTCGTCGTCTCCGATTCGGCCATTGAGCATCACTTCGACCCCGCACGTTCCTTCGACGAACTGGCGCGGATCCTTAAACCCGGCGGGACCTTCATCCTCTGCCTGCCGAATATCGCCCACTGGCGTTGCCGGCTCTGGCTCTTGCGCGGCCGGTTTCCCTATTGGCCTGCCAGCCCCACCGATTTCACCCATCTACGCTTTTTCACCCTTAACGAGATCCGCACCTGGCTGGCCGACCGTGGTATCACCATCGAACACGTGGATGGCTCGGCCTCTCTTTGGGTACGCAACGGCTTCTACCCCCGCTGGTTGCGGCACCCCTACGTTCGGCCCTGGTACATCCGGCTGGCCCGTCGCTTTCCCACCCTCTTTGCCCGCGACCTGATTGTCGTTGGCAGAAAACGCGTGCTTAAATAGAGTCGAGCCAGCATCCCCACTTCCTAGCCGCACTTTCATTTACCCATGAACTTCCGTCAGCAAGTCGCGTCCGGCGCCGCCTGGGTAGGCGCCTCCACCATCGTGGTCAAGATGCTCTCTTTCATCACCATCACGCTGGTGCTGGCGCGCGTGCTGGAGCCGGCCGACTTCGGTCTGGTCAGCATCGCCTGGCTGGCCATCAATGCCCTGGACTTCTTGCGCGAGTTGGGCATCGCCTCGGCGCTCATCTACCGCCAGCAGGACGAAGACGGCCTGGCCGCGGACGTGGCCTACATCGCGCTGGGGATCAGCAGCATCATCATCTATGCCGCCCTGTTTCTCCTGGCCCCGGCCATCGAGGGCTTCTTTCACGATGCGGCCGGTGTCACATCCGTGCTGCGGGTGCTTGCCCTGACCACGCTGATCAACGCCATTGGTCAGGTGCCCTTCACCCTCCTGGCCAAGGATTTGGCCTTCCGCAATCGCGCCATTCCGGAAATCATTGGGGGTGCGGCCAACAGCCTGCTGGCCATCGCCCTGGCACTCGGCGGCTACGGCGTGTGGGCATTGGTGGCGGGCTATCTGGCCGATGCGCTGGCCCGCAATCTGCTGGTCTGGTTTTTCACTGCCTGGAGGCCGCGCTGGCGCTTCGACACGAGGGTCTGGCGCGAAATGTTCGCCTACGGCAGGCACATCGTCAGCAGCCGTCTCCTCATCTTCGGTATCACCAACATCGATGATCTCTTGGTCGGCCGCGTGCTGGGCACTACGCCGCTGGGTTACTACACCCTGGCCTATCGCATCAGCAATGTGCCGGCCACACATGTCACGCGCTTCTTCAATAACATCCTCTTTCCTGCTTTCAGCAAGCTACAGGATGAGCCCGAACGACTGCGCCGCGCCTTCTTCTATGCCATTCACTCGGTAGGGCTGGTCACCATTCCCCTGGCCGTGGGCGTGTTGGCGCTGGGCCCCAACTTCGTACACAATTACTACCTGGGCAAATGGGACGACGCCATCGTCGCCATGCAATGGCTGGCCGTATACGGCTTGATGCGTTCGGTAGCGGCTGTTGTCGGAAACATGTATCGCTCGCTGGGCAAGCCCCAGTGGCTGACCTATCTGGCCCTGTGGCGTTTCATCACTATGGCGGTTCTCCTCTACCCGGCCATCCGCTGGGCCGGCATTGTCGGTGTCAGTGTGCTCAGCGCAGTGGTGGCGGTGGTCGATTTCGGCATCGCGGCCTGGTTGAGCGAGCGCCTGCTGCAGGGCGGCTACCGTGAGTATCTCCGCCATCTGGGGCCGACACTGGTTCTGGCTTCGGTCAGCGCCCTGGTTGCCTACCTGGTCTTGCCCCTCATACCGGCGCCACACCGCTTGCTCCCCTTCCTGGTAGCTGGTACGATCATGGTCGGCCTGTACGCGCTCGGTTCCTGGTGGACGGACCCCGTCTTCCGCCAAGTGGTGCTCGGCGCACTCAAGCGCCTGGGCCCTGCCGCGAGACTGGTTGCCCGCCTGGGAGCATGATCATGCCCGGATCGCCAGAGTTCGGGTCCCGCGAGATCCGAATCGCCTACATCTCAAACGTGCGTCTCAATCCCTACGTCCGGCTGCTGGCCCAGGGCGTCCACGCCGCGGATCCGGGCATCCAACCGCTCTTCATATCCTCTCTTTCCTGGCTGCGTGTGCTGGACTGGCGGCTGGATCTCCTGCACCTGCACTGGGCCGAACTGCAGTACCGCAGCACCGCCGAGGCCGAAGCCGCCCACAGGCTGAACGGCTTCCTGCGCAAGCTCTCCCTGGCACGCCGACGGCGCCTCCCCATCGTCTACACGGTGCATAACCTCGACCAGCACGAAGGTCTTCATCCCGACCTCAACCGGCGGGTCAATCACTGGTTGTTCCAGAACGCCGACGCGCTGCACGTGCACCATGCCCCCCTCGCCGACCAGATCCGACCCCGCTGCAAACAGACCACACGTATCTACGTGGTACCCCACGGCAACTACATCGGCGCCTATCCCAATCAGGTGGGACGCGAGGAGGCGCGCCGCCAACTCGGCATCGCCCCTGATCGTTTCGTCTACCTCTGTCTGGGACAGATCCGCCCCTACAAAGGCATTGACGAGTTGATCGCAGCCTTTGTACAACAGGCTCTGCCCGACGCCCTCCTCTTATTGGCGGGGCACATCGGCGCGGCCGGGTACGGCGATCACGTGCGGGCTCTGGCTGCCGGCCACCCCAACATCCGTCTGGATCCCCACTACATCGAAGATCACAGACTTCAACTCTACTTCAACGCCGCGGATGTGTGTGTGCTACCCTACCGGCATGCCACCACCTCCGGCGCGGCCCTGCTGGCCTTCTCTTTCGGTCGGCCTGTCATCGCGCCCAACCTGGGGCCTTTCCCCGAGCTCATTGGCTCCGAACGCGGCCTCCTCTTTTCTCCCGCGCAAGAGGGCCTGGCCCAAGCCCTGGGTGAGGCCAGAAAGCTCGATCTGGTCGCGGCGGGCAGGCGGGCCCTGGCCTACGCCGCCGCCCTGGACTGGACGACTCTTGGGGGGCAGCACGCCGCGGTTTACCGTTCCCTGCTATCATGATGCTTACCGATCAGGACATCGTTTGCTTTGCTGCCAACCATTGGAGCGATATCTGGCGCAACCGCCACCAGATCATGACGCGGCTGGCCCGGCACAATCGCGTGCTCTTTGTGGAACCACCGCCCGTGTTGCGTCACCTGCAGGCCGTCGCCCGTAATTCGTCGCAGCCCTACCGCGGCCCTCATCTGGCCTCCCCTGTAGACAACCTCTGGGTGTACCGTCCGCCGCTCTATGCGCCCCTGGCAGGCCGCCGTCCCCTGGCCGATCTCACCTTCTATCTACGCCGTCGGGCCCTGCGCCGGGCCCTGCGCCAACTGAGGATGAGACATCCCATCCTCTGGATCTTCCAGTACGATCTGAACGAGATGATCGGCCACCTGGACGAAAAGCTTGTGGTCTATCACGCAGTGGACGAATATTCGGCCTACTATCCTTCCAACCCCGACCAAGACCGGGAAGCCTGGCGCGCCCAGGTGCGACGCAGGGAAGCCGACGTCATTCGACATGCCGACCTGGTGTTCGTGACCTCGCCCGCCCTCTACGAAAGCAAGCGCGCCCTGCACCCCAACATCTATCTCGTGCCCAACGGTGTTGATTACGAGCTCTTCTCCCGTCCCAGTGCCCCCGGCATCTTGCCGCCCGACCTGGCCGACGTCCCTGCGCCTCGTCTCTGCTACTCGGGTGTCATCAACGAGAAAATGGACCTGGCGTTGCTCCTGGCTCTGGCCCGCAGTCATCCCCACTGGCACTTCGTCTTTGTCGGTCCCGTGGCCCTGCGCAATGGGTTGGAACAGTTGCGCGAGCTACAGAGACTGTCCAACACTCACTTCCTGGGACGCAAACCCGTGGAGCAACTGCCCAACTATATGCACGCTTCCCATGTATGTCTCATCCCCTACCGGCGCATCGAGTGGACTCGCAACATCAGCCCCCTAAAGCTCTACGAATATCTGGCTACAGGCGTCCCCATCGTCTCCACCGCCATCCCCGCGGTCCAGGAATTCTCACAAATGGTCTGGGTCGCCTCTACGCCGGAGGAATTCGCCCAGGCCATTGACCAAGCCCTGGCCGCCAACACACCCGAGCGCAATCGCCGGCAGCAGGAACTGGCCCGAGAGCACACCTGGGATCGCCGCGTCGAGACCATCTCCGCCATCGTTGCCGAACATCTTGCAGCGCCGAGAACACCCCATCCCACCGACTTACGGCCGGGAAAACCCGCCAAAGCCAAATGATGACGTACGCAACCCAAAACGAATTCGCATCCTATATCAGAATTGTACTCCGCCGCTGGTGGTTGATCCTCCTGCTCCCCCTGGTCACAACGGCCGTGATCGTTGCCGTCTCGCGTTCCACGCCGCCCATGTATCAGGCAACCACGCGGCTGCAGATCTTGCCCGTGGATTCGCAGGAGGTCTCGCTCTTTTCGCAGACGCGCTTCACCGCCACCAGCGAGCAGATCCAAACCATCCACGACGAGTTCTACGATGTACTGCGGCTGCCTGCCGTTTCCTGGCAGACCATCGCCGACCTGGGCCTGAACCTGAACGCCACCGAGCTGGCCAAACGCATCGACAGCTATCATCAGGCCGATTTCATCGATGTCTCCCTGCGCATGGAAACCCCCGAACTGGCCCAACAGGCGCTGAGCCGGCAGGTGGAGAACGCCATTGCCTACTATCGTAGCTTCCGCTCGACCCCCGCCGAGGTCTCACTGGCCTTCCTGGAAAAGCAGATGGATGAACAGAGCCAGAAGCTGGCCGATGCACAACAGGCTTTGCAGCAATTCCAGCTTGAAAACGAGGTCAGCGACCTGGAACGGGAGATCGCGGCCTATCAGGACCTGCGTCGGT
This sequence comes from Caldilineae bacterium, assembly GCA_003694905.1. Lineage (GTDB taxonomy): Bacteria > Chloroflexota > Anaerolineae > J102 > J102 > J102. Next base: position 3,624 of record RFJM01000443.1, on the reverse strand, counting down.
CTCTGACCATGCAGCGCGACCAGGCACTCATCGAAGCGGAACGCAATGAAAAGTTGGCCGAGGAATTCCGGGCACTTTCGGAAGCCAATTTCGCAAAGGCCGAGGCTCTGTTGGCCACAACCGTAGTGAGTGAGACGGTGCCGGCCGCGGAGGCAGAGAGAGGAGCAGCCGAGGCAGCCCCCGCATCGACTCCGCAAGAGACCGTCGATGTGCGTTCCGAAGCCGAGAGTCTGCTGGCATTGGCCCGCTCGCAGCGAAGTTCGGCCGAGCAGTACGCGGCGCTGGCACAGGGCTATCGCACTGCCCTGGCCGAATACAACCGCATCCTGGACAAACGCCAACAAGAGTTTATTTACTATCTCGGTCTGCAGGAACGCTATGAAGCCCTGGTGACCGACGTGGCGCGCGAAAAGGCGACCTATGACTTCCTGGCAGACAAAGCCAATGAGGCGCGGCTGAAACTCAGCCAGGGTGAGAAGGTGGGTTACCTCCAGGTCACCACTCCCCCGCGGCTACCCGGAGCTGCCGTGCCCAAGAATACCCTGCAACTGGTCGCCGTGGGCATCCTGGTCAGTCTGCTCGTGGCCGTCATCCTGGCCTTCGTGCTGGAGGTATTGGAATCCAGCCTGAGCGAGCCCAAACTGAAGACAGTGGATGCAACGCGGTTATGACCGGGGCGGGTCCTTCTGCCGGCAGCCGGCGCATCCTCTACGTGGATTTCGCGCCCAGTCTCGGGGGCTCGATCCGCAGTCTTCTGCAGGTACTGGAGCATCTGCCCCGAGAGCGGTATCGGCCACTGGCCTTGCTGGCGCCCGGGGTAGCGTCACTGCCCGAGATGCGGGCGCTGGACATACCCATCTTCGCGTATGATGCCGGACAGGGTCGTGCCATCCGCTACAGCCCCGCGGCCGAACAGGTACGGGCCAGCCGGACGGCCGATTGGGTACGCCGTCAAGCGATCTTAGGCGCGGCCTGGCGGCAACTCTCCCTGGCCAATCGCCTGTGGCGCCGCACCCGGCCTGCCATGCTGCACACGGCCGGCATCATCTCTGCCCAGGACGTGCACCTGGTACACATGAATGATGCCCTGCCCCTGGCCGAACCGGGTGTGCTGGCAGCCTGGGTGAGGCGGCGGCCGAGTGTCGTGACCGTCCGCTCCTTCGCCCCCCTGGACTCTTTTCACCGCCTCATCAGCCGTCTACCCGCGGCCGGCGTCTTCACCTCCGCGGCCATCCGCGACGACCTACACCGGCAAGGGGCCAGCTTCCGCCGTGAAGAGGTGATCTTCAATGCCATCGACCTGCAGGAGTACGAAGCCATGCCTGACAGGCAGGGGGTGCGCGCGGAGTTCGGGTTGCCACCGGACGCCCGCATCGCCTGTGTGGTGGGGCGGCTCATGCGCCGCAAGGGGATCGATGTGTTCATACAGGCACTGGCCAGAGTGATCCCGGACCACCCCGACCTGTACGCGCTTGTCGTGGGCGAAGAGGAGATCACCGACATCGGGCTGCAGGCAGAGCTGCAGGACCTGGCGCGAAGGCTAGGGGTGGCCGAACATGTTCGCTTCTGCGGTCTGCGGCGAGACGTACCCCGGCTGCTGCTTGCTTCCGATCTGCTCAGTTTTGTGCCCACCCTGGCCGAGCCTTTCGGCCGCGTGGTGGTGGAGGCGATGGCCGCGGGGTTGCCGGTTGTCGGCGCGCGCAGTGGCGCCATTCCTGACATCATGGTAGAGGGGGTGACGGGGCTGTTGGTACCGCCGGCAGATGCAGAAGCTCAGGCACGGGCCATGGGCCGGATCCTGGCCGATGCCGAAATGGCTGCCAAGATGGGTGCGGCAGGCAGGGCACGGGCTCGCGCCATGTTCAGTATCGAGCATCAGGTAGAACGGCTGGTAGTGCTGTACGACGCGATTCTGGCGCGTAGCGCTGAACGCGGCCGTTCGGCCTCCTGAGCCGGCGACGGAGTCCTGGCAGGAGCCCCTCCCAGAACAGCCGCTGGCCCCGCCAACCCGGTGAACCGCCGGTGGATGCTCCACGATCCGGGTTTTGCCCCGAGCCGTAGACGCAGCGCCAAGCAGTGACACGGCGCCGCCGTGTCCCACATAGGGGGTCATGGGGGCATGTAATAGTCCTCCGGCGGGGGGCGACCGGGGGTGTCGTGTCCATTGAAGGCGACCCCCCAAAGATGTCCATTTAAGTCATACCTGTTGAGGAGGGGGACGATGCCGAGTGGCCAAGAGGTACTCTTGCGAGACCTCGGGGATAAACCAGCGGGCCAGTTCACGACCATCCACATGCCAACAGACAAACTCTCGGGTCTGGATGTCAAAACGCACTTTCACACTCTGCCCCCGATAGGCCTTGCCTACCCGGTAGTTACGGTTGGCCAAGGAGATTTTTCCTTCGCTGTCTACGGTGCGTCGCCATTCCCATTGGCTCAAGTAGAGATCTACTCGCCGTAGATCAAAGAGGGCCTCTTCCTGCTCTGGGCTATAAGGTCGTCGGGGCGTGTACAGCGTGGGGAAGGCCTGGGCCGGAGGGCGTCCGTCACAGCCAGGATGGCGCGAGGGCAAATGGTCTCGCCGATAAGCAAGGTCCTGGTCGGTGGCCTTCTGCACTGCCACCACGTCTGGGTAGCTCCGCCCCATCAAAACATGGCATTCCCAGGTCCAGTGGCCACGCTCCACGATGGGGTTGTCCGTGGGACGGTGGGGGCGGTTGATGAGGAGGATGATGCCCAGCCCCACCAACCACAGCAACAGCTTCCCCGGCCATTCCAAACGCGTACTTCCTACCAACAGGGGGTCTCGGTCCATGCGAATGGCATCAGGCAGCCCAAAGAGGGTAAAGGCATGGCGCAAATCTTGCTGCACATCTTCCACAGTGATGCCCTCTCGCCGGCCTTTGACCCGCACCTCATGGACATACCCTGCCAAGGGAGCACCGCTGGCCTCATCACTGATCATAAGTGGCGCTACCACCGCTCCACATCCCTCCACCACCTCTTCCCTTTTGAAGTCTATCGCCCAGATTTCGTGCACTTCCTTTGCTCTCCTTTGCGGCACCTTGGCTCGTTTTGTCCGCCCTCGACGTGCTGGGTACAACCGTTTCTTGAACTGGGCCAAGTACGCAGCCAAGGCGCTCCGTTTGGGCAATCGCTTCCCCTTTAGGCCGGGATGCTCCCTCATCTTCACCAAAATCATATCTACACCCCAGCCGGGATATTGGCGTTTCAGCCGCAAGGCCACGTACTTCACCAAGGGCGAAAACTCTCCCAGTAAGCCTACGCGGGGGGGCCCCCTTGGGTTTGGGCTCCAATCCCCGCCACCCTTCCTTTTTATAGCGACGCCACCACTTGCGTACTGTGTAGTAACTGCATCCCATATCGTCGGCTATGGCCTGCAGTGTCTCGCCTGCCAGGTGACGTTCAACCATGGTCACCCGTTCCGCATGACTGGTTTCTCGTACGGACATGGTGACCTCCTTGTTCTTGGGGTTTAGTATAAGATTACTCATGCTCCCCCCTTGAGTCAATAGGGGTACGTATAAAATGGACATTCCTATGGGGTTGCCTTTGGTGGACACAACAGCCCCCCGGACCCCCTTGTAGGACACGGCGGCGCCG
>RFJM01000442.1 GCA_003694905.1 Caldilineae bacterium | reverse complement strand
GCCACCGTTTCAGCTTGGCAAGCGGCGCTGCTCAGGGCTGGCGGCGACGCCAGGCTGGAATGCCTCTCCTGCAGGTTGCCCCCATTCTGAAAGGCATCTCGCCCAACGATCCGCTTGACAGCCATCCTGCCTGGGTGTATCCTGAACCGGAGCGAATCGGTCGCTCTGTTCAAGCGGAAAGGAATGGCATGGCTTCTTCATCATCCGCCCTTCGGAAACACCAAGGCGAGAGGCGTGCCCGCATCCAACAGGCTGCCCTGTACTGGTTCGCGAACAGACGCTTACCCTCCGCAACGCAAGAGAATGGGGGCAGAATACCGCGGGTGGTCCGGGGGATGCCATGATCGCCTGGCTCAATTTCGCCGTGCTGGTGGCGGCCACGTTCCTGACCCTGATTTTTTATGTCAAAAGCGTGGGGCCTGTAGCGCTGGCGCGACGTATCGGAGAGAGGGCCTGGCACAGGTGTGAGCTATACCGCCGCGCGGCCATCATCACCATGAGCATCACCGTGCTCAACTACGTGGTGATGCTTTTCTATCCCCTGCCTCTTCCCATACCCAGGCATTTTCCCTGGCCATGGCCGCTGTCGATCGCAATCGGGCTGCTCATTCTAACGCCCGCTCTTTATCTTCTCATCCGCGGCAGCAAGGACGCAGGCGAGGAGACACTGAAACCGCGGCCCGGACACGGGATGTACGGCGGCATCTACGAGAAGATGCGCCATCCCCAGGCCGTCGGCGAAAGCGTGACCTGGCTGGCCGGTGCCTTCCTACTCCATTCTCCTTTTCTGGCCGCCTATTCCCTCATCTGGTTGCCCATCTACTACGTGATGTGTTTGGCCGAAGAGCGGGATCTGGTGCTGCGCTTCGGCCAGGAGTATGTGGACTATCGTCGCCGTGTCGGCTTTTTCGGCCCTAAACGAGGTACTCCAACAACCGATCGCGATGCTCAAGGAGGAAAAGATGTCGCAAACTAAAGGCCCTCGACGGCCACCCCGAGGTCTGCAAAGATGGCTGTGGCGAGCTCCCATCTGGCTCTACAGGCTGGGTTTGGGTGGGCTCTTGGGACGGCGCTTCCTCTTGCTCACGCATACAGGTCGCAAGACCGGCCTGCCCCGCCAGGCGGTGGTGGAGATCGCCGATTACGATGAAACGACCAATACCTATACCATTGCTTCCGGCTTTGGCCGCCGCTCCGACTGGTACCGCAATCTGCAGAAGACGCCACAGGCCACCATCCAGGTGGGGAACAGGAAAATGTCGGTATTGGCCGAGCTGCTGTCACCTGAGGAGTCGGGCGAGGCGATGGTGAGGTATGCCCGCAGGCATCCGGCTGCAGCCCGCAGTCTGGCTCGCGTGCTGGGCCTGGAGGTGGACGGCACGGAAGAGGGCTACCGCCGCGTCGCCCGCGAGCATATCCCCTTCGTCCGGCTACATGTACAGGAGGAGCGATGAACGAGCTGGCGTCGACACCGGTCGTATGGCAGGCACCGCCCCCGCGGCGGGGTCTGCTGGGGCAGTGGGACGAGTTCATCGGTCCCGGTGCCACTCGCCATGAACTGTTGCTGATCTGGCTGGCAGGCATCGGCGGCGTGGCCGGCGCCGTCCTGTACGCCTGGACGCGCGAAATGCACTGGTCTGCCATCCAGTGGGCGGTGGCGGTGCTCACCGCTCTGGATCTATTCGCCGGTGTGGTCGCCAACGCCACATCTACTACCAAGCGCTGGTATCACAGGCCGGGGAGGACCTCTCGCCATCACCTTCTTTTCGCCGCCGCGCATCTGTATCCCTTCCTCATCGCCTGGATCTTCCGCTCGGGCGACTGGCTCTATGCCGTGCTGGTCTATGGTTACATGCTCACCGCCGCCGGGCTCATCGTGCAGGCGCCGGTGTATCTCAAACGCCCCCTGGCCATGCTCCTCTTCCTGGCAGGACTGGCCATCCCCTGGCTGTTGCTGGCACCTACTCCAGGGCTGCACTGGCTCGTGCCCGTCCTGTATTTGAAGATCCTCGTCTGCCATCTTGTCCCCGAAACGCCCTACCGCCCTACCACCGGCGAGGAGCACTAGCTGCCGGTGCCGCCGGCGTGCAGGTGGCTCCCGCGGCGCAGACGGCCGGAGAGAGATCCGGCAAGGACGATCCCCCATGACCTACGTACTCATGAAGGTGCTGGAATCTGCACCCAGTCGCTACGACAAAGGCATCCGTCTTCTCACCAGGGGTGGGGTCGATGCGGCCTACGACTGGCTATGCGGTCATGTGCAGCCCGGGCAACGCGCGCTGGACATCGGCTGTGGGACAGGCGCGCTGGCACTGCGGGCCGCCCGCCTGGGTGCGGACGTCGTCGGCATCGATGTCAACCCGCAGATGTTGGCATTGGCGCGCGCTCAGGCCGAGCGGCAGGGGCTGGCTGAGAAGGTCACCTGGCAGGAGAAGGGAGTGGCCGAACTCGGAGAGGAAGCGGACGCTGCCTTTGACGTGATCATGAGCGGTCTCTGCTTTTCGGAGCTAACTCCGGACGAACGGCACTACACCCTGGAACAGGCCCGTCGTCTCCTGCGTTCCGGTGGGCTGCTCCTGCTGGCCGACGAGACCAGACCGCGGGACGTGGGCCGGCGCGTGTTGCATGTCCTCATCCGCTTGCCCCTCGTCCTTCTCACCTATTTCTTGACCCAGACCACTACTCACGCGCTTCCGGATGCGCCGGCCATGCTACGCGAGGCGGGATTCGAGATCGACGAAGTGCGTTTCAACCGCCTGCATGACTTCGTGGCCATCGTCGCCCGCAACCCCTGAGGAGGCTTTGTATGGACACTCTGAGATTCTACGTCGCGACCGTGGCGGAAACATTGCTGCGCATGCTTCCCTTCCCTACACGCACCGGGTTGTACGCGATCGGACGCCCAGGCCCGGACTCGCCCGTGCTGCTGACCTGCAACTTCCATCTCACGGTGGAGCGGGTCAAGCGCGCCCTAAGAGGCGTGGACTGCTGGTTGCTGGTGGCTAACAGTCGCGGCATCAATGTCTGGTGCGCAGCGACCGGGGGCCTCCTCACCAATCACGACGTCATCTCCGTGCTCAAGACCAGCGGCATCGAGGAACGCGTCCATCATCGGGAAGTGATCTTGCCGCAACTGGCCGCTACGGGCGTCGAAGCCAAGCTCATCCGGCAGAAGACCCATTGGAAGGTGCTATGGGGCCCCGTCGAGGCGAAGGACATTCCGGGATATCTGGCAGCGGGGAAGCAGAAGACGGCAGCCATGCGTCGGGTGGAGTTTCCCTGGCTCCGCCGGCTGGAAATGGCCGTGGCCTGGGGCTTCCCCATTTCGGCGGTGACCGCGTTGGTGGCGTGGTTCGTCTGGCGCGCGGCGCTGGTGCCGCTGGTAGCCTTGGTGTGGCTGGTGGCCTTGCTGGTGTTTCTGGCCTTTCCCCTCTACGAACGCTTTCTCAGCACCGAGGGAGTGCACAAGGGCTTCATCGTCTTCGATTTCGGGCAGAGTGGGGTGCAGGTGTTCTTGTGGGTGTTGGTCATGGCCGCGTCCTTACTCATCGGACAGATGACGGGAGGGCTGACGTGGGGTTATGCCTTGCGCTGGGGACTGGCGTCGTTGCTGGTGGTGGTGATGGTCAGCATCGATCTGATGGGGAGCACCCCCATCTACAAGAGCGGCCTGCACGAAGATCGGTTGCTATCGGTACGGCTGGATCGCGATCTATGCAAGGGGGCGGGATTCTGCGAGGATGTGTGCCCTCGCGATTGCTTCGAGGTCGACCGGGAGGCGCGCAAAGCGACCCGGCCAAGGGCCGACGCCTGCGTACAGTGTGGCGCCTGCATCGTCCAGTGCCCCTTCGACGCGCTCAGCTTTGCCACACCCTCGGGCGAGATCATCCCTCCGGCGGACATCCGCACTTACAAGCTCAACCTGATGGGCCGACGGATCAAAGCCGCGGGCTAGGGGATTCCTTGCCTGCGTCTTGGCCGGCTTCGCGGTTGCCCACCGCCGACCGCTCTGCACCCGGCAACGGGGTGTCTTTGCAGCAACGCCCTGTTGACCTGCCTCACTACGAGCAGGGCCATGGTGCCGTCCTGGCCTCCACAGACGGTGGCACCTGCGGGCGCTGGCGCACCGCTACTTTGCGAGGCGCGCTGGCTGCGCCCGCTCCCACCGCCGTACAAGCCATTCATCCACGCTCAGGGGACGGTGCTGGCGGAACTGGTGCCGCATGCGGCCGAACACATCCACCCCCATCTGCAAGAGCACGTGTGGAATGTCGATGGGCACCCAGTTCTCGACGATGGTCTCGTCATCGCAGCGATAAAAATCCATCACGCGCATGCTGATGCGTTTACCCGTCGGTGGCATGCCCAGAAAGCCGGGGCCGGCATGGGTGGCCTGTACATATCCCCAGCCACCGGTGACCGCGTAGTAGCCGTCGCCGATGCGGATGAAGTGCCCCACATCGGAACCGCCGCGATCGGGGAAGGCCGTCAAGAAAGGGATCTGATGATAGTCTTCGAAACCCTTTAGGCCGCGGGTTGTGCCGATGCCGGCGGGGCCGTACCACATGAAGTTGGCATGCCAGTGCTTCGCCATCTCCATCTCGTCGAGGGCCTCGCGCCGAGGTAGGTCGCCTTTGTAGCGGAAGAGCGCTGCGTGCATGCGTAGTACTCGCTCTATGGTACGCTCTGAGACGCTGTTGTCCTGAGGCGTGAGGATGACACCATCCTGCGTCCTGGGGGGTAGCCAACGCATTTCCCGCCCCAGGCTGGGCGCGAGGGGCCAATATCCCGCCTGTCGCATGAGGTCCAGGAAGTCGATGAAGATGTAGCTGCGGGTAATCCGCCCGTCGCGTAAAGCATGGCCTTCGCAAAAACGCACGGCGGCCACCTGCCGTGTGGCCGGAATGCCCAGCCAATCCCGTGCAAAGGTGCCGACAAAGTGACCGCTGCATGCGACCCATTCTTCGTCGCCATACCAGCCACCGGCAACGATATCTTCCCGGCGTTCTACATCGGGAAGGGCCCGGCGCAGGGGGTGCCAGAGCGCACCGGCCAGCAGCGCGACATCGTTCAGTTCATTGATGGGATGGCTGACATGGATGGCGGCGTCGGGATGATGAGAGGCTCGGACAACGTCCGTCACCTCGGCAAGCGGCCCTTCGGTCAGAGCGTGCATGATGGAGATAATGCGTCGCTTGTTGGCAATGTTGCGAGCCTGATCGATGGGGCGGTAGCGGAAGGCCGTGTTGCGGGCGATGTTTTGTGGTTCGGTCATGCGTTGGGATCTCCGATGAGGCTGTGTTCACGGCATGATAGCACAAGAGGCGGCACTACACCTGATGCCGGGGGAAGGTGCTCGGCAGGCGTGCATGCTTTCTGCGCGCTGGTTCACCTTCTCGGCCGCACGTGACCTGCGAGCAGTCACGTAGACTGGCGATGATAAGTCAGCTCACGCATGCGCAAGAAAACGTCGACACCGATTTGGTGATACACGTGGAGCAGGTCGATCAGCACCCAGTTCTCTCGGATTAGACCGTTCTCGATACGCCAGAAGTCGAGAGAGCGCATGGTGATCTGCCGGTTGCAGGGCGCGATCCCCAACCAGCCGTCGCCACTGATGGTCATGCGCATATTGGGCCAACCGGTGGTGGCCACGTAGGGTCCCTCGCCAAACATGACCGCCGTACCTGAGATCTCGGCACGGCGGTCGGGCATGGCCTTGAGGAAGGGGATCTGATGCCAACGCCGGAAGCCATCGATGCCGCGGGCGGTACCGATCCCTGCCGGACCATACCAGTTCATGCGCGGGTGCCAGAAGCGCTCGAGGTGCATAACTTCGGGGCCTCCCTGCAGAGGATGCCTGCCCATGGCCGTCAACATATCCCGAACAAGCCGGACGCTGGCACTGGCTTCTTCATAGCGACCGTCGCGGAGACCGTCTTGTGTGGCGGGCGCCGGGGCCAGCCATTCCGTACCCAAACTCGGTGTCATGGGCCAGGCTCCGGCCTGCATCATGAGTTGGGGGATGTCCCATACGGCCTGCATCTCCACGATCCGTTCGTCCTCGATGCGAAAGAATTCGTGATAGCGCATGGCCACCGCGCGCCGGGTGGGGGGGATGTCCAGCCAGGGACGGGCAAAGACGCCCAGGTAGTGGCCCGCACACCCGATCCAATACTGTCCCCTGTCCTCCCCGGCCATGAAGATGAAATCCCGGCGCTCCAGGTCGGGCAGGGCAATAAGCAAGGGGAGGTAAACCTGCTCGTACAGGGCGTCCGGTCCTTCCAGGTCGCCTAAGGGGAAGGCAAGATGGATGGCACAGTCGGGGGAAAAGAGGGCTTGCAGCACCTGGGGCAAGGTTTGAGCGTCGGCATCGTATAGGGCCGCGCGCAAGGGCACGATGAGTTGCTTGTGACGTGAGTGGATGTCGGTCGGCATGGCAGTTCTGTGTGAGGGGAGAGGGCCTAGCCTTTGACTGCGCCGGCGGCCAGTCCCTTGACCAGGTTTTTCTGGAAGAAGAGGATGACGAGCACAATGGGAATGGTGGCCGAAACGGCCGAGGCGGCGGCCAGGGTGAGGTGGCGTGGGTCTTCACCACCGGTGAAGCGGGAGATGGCCACGGGTAGAGTCCAGTTGGTCTGGGTCAGGAGGCGTACCAAGAGGAACTCGTTGTAAGCCAGGAGTAGGGAAAACAGGGCGGTGGAGATGATCCCCGGCCACATGATGGGAATGATGACGCGTGTAAACGCGGTCAGACGGTTGCAGCCATCCACCATGGCAGCCTCCTCGAGTTCTCGGGGAATATCCATGAAGAAGCTGCGCAGCATCCAAATGGTGAAAGGCTGATTGACGGCCACCAGCGTGAGAATGACCAGGAGGTGCGTGTCGAGCAGACCCGTGGCGACGCCGATCCAGTAGTAGGGGAGGATGAAGGCCAGGCGAGGAAGGGCGCGGAAGGCCAACGCGCCGATGAGGATAACCACGGCTGCCAGCCCTGTGTAACGCGCCAGGGCATATCCGGCCAGGCTGCCAATGGAGATGGACACCACCACTGTACCCACGGTGACGATAATCGTGTTTATAAAGTAGTCGTAGAAATTGGAGACCTCTATGAGCCTGGGGATTGCCCAGAGAAGGGCTCCAAAACCTACCGTTGCAATGGCGTAGATGACGCCGTTGCGCACGGGTATATACTGGGCAAAGAGCAGGAGTGCAACCAGGAGGATGATGGCCAACAAAACGAAGTATGCGATGGTGGCGCCGTTCTCGGGAACAGCGCGCAACCACAGATCCCGATAGTTGTCCCAGGTGGGGCTGAAGAAGAATTTCGGCGTGCGCGAGTTGGCGTCCTTCAACGTCTTGAAGGACTGTGCCGCCGTCCAATAAAAGGGGAGGATACTATAGAGGGCAAAGAGCATGAGAGCCAGATGGATCAGTACTCGGCCCAGGGGGTGTCTGACTTTCTCCACAGCTAGCGCTCCTCGATTTGCTGTTTGTAGGACTGGATGAGATTGGGGATCAGGAAGATCATGACGCCCACGACGGTGAGCACGGCCATGGCATTTGCCTTACCCAAACGCTGTACCGAAATGGCCGTTTGGAAGGTGTAGGTCATGATCGTATCGGCCTTGTAGATGGGGTTGAGTTCCGTGAGGACGAAGACACTATCGAAGACGCGATAGGCATCCATGATGGAGATGAGTAGGATCATGATGGTGAGGGAGCTGACGTGGGGGATGATGATGTGTCGTATCTTCTGCCAGCGGCTGGCACCATCGATGGATGCAGCTTCGATCAGGTCCTGAGGGAGCGTTTGCAAGCCGGCAAAGTACGTGACCATAGGGAAGGGAGAGACATACCAGATACCGTACAAAACGATCAGGGCCTTGACGGTAAAGGCGTTGTAGCGAAACTTATAGTGGAAGAAATTGCGTAGAATCCAGGTGAACAGACCCGAGGGTTCGAAAAGCTGTTTGTACATCAGCGTCCCCACGATGGGAACGATGATGAAAGGCAGAAGGAAGATGGAAAGATAGACGCCCCTGGCGAAACCCGATACCTGGTCCAGCAGCAGGGCAATGGAGAAGCCCACGACTATGGTGGCGGGAATGACGGTAGCCATGTAGACCAGGGTAAAGCGATAGGACTGCCAAAAACGGGGATCAGTTAGCACGTCGACGTAGTTGCGCAGGCCCACAAACTGGGGATCCCGCACGTTGTTATAGGTCATGAAGTGCATGCCCAGCCAGATAGCCATGAGCAAAGGCACCAGCATGAGGAGGGTCATGATGACGATGCTGGGGGCAGCGAAACGGAAGAAGGTGCTTCGGTTCATATGGCAGTCATCCGAGTCGGGTTGGCCTGGAAACGTTTGCAAACCCGGCAGGCGATGAGCCGGGAAAATCCGGTATGGCGTATGCATGGGTTAGCACACGCCATACCGGAGAGGGAGGGATTACTTGATGTAACCCTGGGCGGTTGCTTCTTCGACGTAGGCCTGCGCGGCCGCATCGAGGGCTTCCTGGGCGGTCATCTCACCCGTGCCGACCAGAGGTAGGAACTGTCCCAGCTTGCTGCGAACGATGCCGATGGCAGGGTTCTTGTCGTAGATGCCAATTCCCTCAACGATGGTCTGGGTAGCCGCGGGCAGGTAGGGGCCACCGTGTCCGGCAGCGGAGACGCGGGTCACCATCCCGACCTTGGCCCCGCGAAGCTGGCTCTCCTTGTCCGCGGCTTCCATGATGATGCGGAAGATCAGGTCGGGATCGTTGGTCGTGTTGGCGGGAATCATGTAGAAGTCGTTCCAGGCGGAGCCGGCACGCGGACCGTCTGGCAGGGCGCGGGGAGCCGGCGCGTAGGCGATGACATCAACCAGATCGGTGCGCTCGGGATCGCTCATGTTGGCGGCGCGGCTGGCCCACATGTTGGTAGCAGGCAGGGTGCCCAGCTGTACCGCGACCTCCTGGTCGTTGAGGCTGAACGAATAGCCGTCGGGCCCCATGCAGTTGTCTGCGATCTCCACCAGCTTGTTCACGGCCTTCAGGCCTTCCTCGCTGTTGAACAGGGGCTGGTTGTTCCCGTCCAGATAGTCACCGCCGTACGCGCGCAACATCTGGAAGAACTCGATCTCCCAGGCCCATCCGGCGGAGAGGTTGATGGTGAAGGGCATGTCGAAATCGGGATTGTCTAGGCCGATCTTCTTGCAGACGTTGTTGATCACGTCGTCGTAGGTCTCGGGCACTTCGATGCCGTACTCGTCGAAGACATCCTGCCGGTAGATAAGGTGCAGGGTATTCGCCACAATGGGAACGCCGTAGATGTTGCCGTCAATGGTAGCGCCATCCCAGGCCTTCTGCGGAATGTCGCCCAGATCGTACTCGTCCCAGTACTTGTCAATGAGATCATTGAGGGGCATCATCCAACCGACCCCTGCCCATTCGCCCACCTGACTGTTGGCCGCGTGGACGATGTCGTAGGGCGAATCGCCACCCGAGGAGAGAGCAAGGCGGACCTGCTCCTGGGCGTCGGTCGAGGCCAGCAGGTTGGTGTTGATGGTGATGTTCTCAACCTCATCGCACTTCTTGAGTTCGTCGGCATAGAAGTCGGTGATAGGGAAGGACCAGCCGATCATATTGATGGTGACAGGCTCCGCGGGGGGGTCGAGGTGACATGCTTCGGGGGCCATCTCCTCGGCAGGTGCAGCTTCCTCGGCAGGGGCGGCTTCTTCTGCGGGCGCGGCCTCCTCGGCAGGTGCAGCTT
>RFJM01000441.1 GCA_003694905.1 Caldilineae bacterium | reverse complement strand
GCTGGCCTCTGACATCGTGGCCGAAAGCACCATCACCTCGGTGCCCCTCCCCTCCGACGAAATGAAGGGCCGCATCATCGGCCGGCAGGGACGCAACATCCGCGCCATCGAAAGTGTGACGGGTGTCGACCTGGTGGTGGATGACACCCCCGAGGCCATCATCATCTCCAGCCATGATCCTGTGCGACGCGAAGTGGCGCGCATGACCCTGACCAAACTCGTGCAGGACGGGCGCATCCACCCCGCGCGTATCGAGAAGGAGGTGGAAAAAGCACAACAGGAGGTAGAGCGTGCTATCCGCGAAGCCGGCGAAGAGGCGGTGTATCAGACCGGCTTCCAGGGGCTCCATCCCGAACTCATCAAACTCATCGGCCGCCTGAAGTTTCGCACGAGCTATGGCCAGAACCAGTACTACCACGCCATCGAAACCAGCCATCTGGCCGGGCTGCTGGCCGCGGAGCTACACGGCGATGTACGCGCGGCCAAGATGGGCGGGCTCCTGCACGACCTGGGCAAAGCCGTCAGTCACGAAGTAGAAGGCCCGCATGCTCTGGTAGGCGCGGACATCGCCCGGCGCTATGGTGTGCCGGAAAAGGTTGTCAACATCATCGCTTCGCACCACGGCGAGGTGGAACCCCAGTCCCTGGAAGCGATCCTGGTAGCCTCGGCCGATGCCATCTCGGGAGCGCGACCCGGCGCCCGCCGCGAGTCACTGGAAAATTATATCAAGCGGCTAACCGCACTGGAAGAAATTGCCACCAGCTTCAAAGGGGTACAGCAGGCGTATGCCATCCAGGCTGGCCGCGAGGTTCGCATCATCGTAATGCCCGACGCCGTCGACGACATGCGGGTGATCGAACTCTCGCGCGAGATTGCCCAGAAGGTGGAGGACAGCCTCCAATACCCCGGCCAGATCAAGATCACCGTCATTCGCGAGACGCGAGCAGTCGAATACGCCAAGTAATCCTGTCCGAGCCTGCAAAGGAACGTAGCGCGTTGGTGTATCACGAGTACGCCAACGCGTTGCGTTTTTCAGGCGGCATCTTCCACCCAGAGAGAAGTGAGGGCGAAGCGATCGACATCCACAAGCCCTTTGTCGGTGAGTTTGAGGCTGGGGATAACTTCGAGTGCGAGAAAGCTCATGGCCATGAAGGGATCGTGCAGGGCAGAGCCAAGCTCGTGAGCCGCCGCGATCGCCCGATCCACCTGCTGGCGCACGACCTCAACCGGTTCGGTGCTCATGAGGCCGCCGATGGGGAGGGGAACCTCGGCCAGGACCTTGTCGCTCAGACTCACCACCATCCCCCCACCCAGGTCTGCGACCCGCCGTGCGGCCGTGAGCATGGAATGATCGTCGGCCCCAATGACGACGATGTTGTGATGATCATGGGCTACCGAAGATGCCAGAGCTCCTCGCTTCAGACCGACGCCCTTCACGAAGCCTCTGCCTACCCCACCCGAGTGCATGTGCCGCTCGATCACCGCCATCTTGAGGATATCGCGCTCGACGTCGGCCACGGCCAGCCCATCCACCACCGGCACTTGCTCCAGCAGATGCTCGGTGACCAGCTGATCCGGGATGACGCCGATTACGCGAGCCCTACCGTCTCGGGCGGGGATGTCCAGACTGACCTGGTCCCAGGCCACGCTCATGCTGTAGCGGAGGGTACGACTGGGTAGTTGGCGCGGTGGTACCAGCATCTCGCCATCGCGGGCCACGAGCTTGCCCCCGCGGAAGACCAGCCGCGGACGTGGTGCCTGCAAGTCATCGAAGACAATGAGGTCGGCGCGGCGGCCCGCGGTGATGGCACCCCGATCGTGCAGGCGGAAATAGACGGCAGGATTCCAGGTCGCCATGCGGATGGCCATGATGGGATCAAGACCTTCGGCGATGGCGGTGCGAACCATGAAATCGATGTGGCCCTCGTCAAGCAGGTCGGCAGGCTGGCGATCATCCGTGCAGAAGCAAATGCGGTGATGATTGGCCTCGGTCACCAGCGGCAAAAGGGTTTTCAGATTCCGGGCATTGGTCGCCTCTCGCAGGAAGATGGTCATGCCGGCACGCAGCTTTTCCCGCGCTTCTTCCACGGTCGTACATTCGTGGTCGGAGCCGATGCCGGCAGCAACATAGGCCTGGAGAGCTTTGCCACTCAGGCCGGGGCAATGGCCGTCGATGACCATTTGCCGGAATACCCGCAGCTTGTCCAATACTTCGTCATCGCCGATCACTACGCCGGGGAAATTCATAACCTCGGCCAGGCCCAGTACCCAGGGATCGTTTTGCAAGGAGATCAGATCGTACCAGTGGAGCGTGGCACCGTTGGTCTCCATCTCGGTCGCAGGTACGCACGAAGAGGCCATGACATACATGCTGAGCGGGCCGTGTTTGGCGCTTTCGAACATGAAGCGAATACCGTCAATGCCGAGCACGTTGGCGATTTCGTGGGGGTCGGTGATGACGGTGGTGGTGCCACGCGGCACCACAGCACGAGCAAACTCGGAAGGAGGCACCATAGAGCTTTCGATGTGCACATGGGCGTCGATAAAGCCCGGTGCCAGATAGGCGCCCTCCAGATCGATCACTTCCTGGGCTTCGTAGTCGCCCAACCCCACGATGCGAGAATGAACAATGGCGACATTGGTGGGGATGATTTCGCCGCTGAGCACGTTAACAACGCGGGCGTTCTTGAGAAGTAGTTCGGCAGGTTCGTCACCGCGGGCATAGCGGATAATGGTAGCCAGTTCCACAGGGACCTCCGGAAAAGAAAGCTAGCGAAAAAAAGTGATGCCGGGGGATGGCGGCGATGCGGGTGTTGTGTAGATAGCGTCGAGCAGCGCCTTAATGATGCGCGCGGTCAGCCCCCAGATGGTGTAGGACTCGTAGTGCCAGGTGTAAGTAGTAGCCGGGAGACCCGGCGTGTCCCGGTGTTCGACGATCAGATGCTCGGTTTCCAGAAAAAAGGCGAAGGGAACGGTCCTGTAACTCTCGATCTCGTATGGATTGATACGAAAGGGGTACTCGGCCGGAATCTGAGCCAACACCGGAGTCACAATGAAACGAGAGGAGGTAGGACCGAAGTCGTCGAAGATCCCCCACACGTGCACGTCCTCCGCTGCCAGGCCGATCTCCTCCTCCGCTTCGCGCAAGGCGGTGGCGATGGCATCGCCGTCTTGGGGCTCTACCGCGCCCCCCGGAAAAGCCACCTGCCCGCCGTGTGCGGGCAGTGCCGGTGAACGCCGCACGAGCAGCAGATGCCAGCCTTCGGGATACCGAACGAAGGGCACCAATACGGCCGCGGGCCGAAACCCGTCTCGCATCTGCAATTGCCGGCGCTGCCGGCGTAGCACGGCTTGCAAGCGTTGCGGTAGATCGTCCATCGTTGGGTCCATAGTGCCAGCCTCATTGCTTTGGGCGATTATAGAATGAGGCCGGGCGAGAAGCAAGCGGGAGCGGGCCGTAGGGTGTGTCCCAGGATATTGGCGGATCTATCTGATGCCTTGGCGAGGACGCGGGTTCGTGACCTCTCCTAACCCCTCCCACACCCTCCCCTTCCCTCTCCGCAGCGGAGAGGGAAGGGGAGGGCCGGATGGGGATGGTTGAGGT
>RFJM01000440.1 GCA_003694905.1 Caldilineae bacterium | reverse complement strand
GCATGGGTTCAACCCGTGGGATGATGCTGAGCGAGCAATGGTTGCCTGTTGTGGCCGTAGCTATGTTTCGTATGCTATCTTTCATGCAAAGAGTCGAGTTGTCAAGCGGCGCAGGTGCCGGGAGACTGTATCAGGTTCGTCGCCGGCAAACACAGGTAGCTTGTGGGTCAGGCTTTCGAGTCTGTCCAGACAGACTCGAAAGTCTGCCCTACAAGACTAACACTGATTGAATTCGGTCTCTGCAGGCGTTACGCGTCAAAGGCGACCTACGTCGGCCGGTCTTGGGCCGGCGCAGGCTGTCCTTCAGAGAAGCTGATTCCCGGCTCCTACACCGCGTGTTTACTTGTCTCCGGCTCTAACATCGTATAGGATAGAACTCCCTCCGTCGCGAGGGCCGAGGGCTGATGCTCTGCAATCGGCCGCATCGTTCTCCTCTCCTTGCTCGCCTTTCCCACTCATCATGCCAGACGCCTCCGCTGTTTCCCCCCGTCACGCCCGATGGTTTCGTGTGTTCGGTGTGATGGCAGCTGCACTAGCGTTGTTGCTGCTCACTGCGTGCATGACATTGCAGGCTACCCCCGTCCCCCCTCCCCGCCAGAGCACTCCCCTTCCGGTATCTCCCACACCCTCGCCCACTCCCTTGCCCACGCCGACGGACACGCCGACGCCCGTGGTCATCCAGGTCTCCCTCACCCGCTATGACGCGGCCGATGGTAGCTTTTCGTTGCAGGTACCGGTGGGATGGCAGCCAGAAGATATCGGTGCCGGTATTCGCTTCCGGCCGGATCCGGGTAGCCCTCTGGGGGTGACGGCGCATTTCCAGGCCGTGCCGGTGACCGCAGACCCTGCCGAGTTCATCAGCAGCGTGATCAGCACGACCTTCACCGTTGTGCAAGCCAACGAGGCGGAGAGCTTTCAGCTTTTCGGTGACGAGGCATTGCCCGACGGCCACCGCCAGGTCGAGTTCATCGGACGGCTGGATCCCGACCAGCCCCTGGCGCATGTCCTGGCCGAGTTGTGGGTTGAGTCGGGTGTCATGGTGGGGCTCAGTCTGGCGGCGCCTGTCGACAACTGGCTGGAGACGTTGGCTCTGTGGCCATTACTTATGCAGGGCTACGAAACGCACGATCTGGCTGCGGCACGGGCGGCCCTGGGCCTGGAGTACAATCACCCATCCGGTTCCTTTGGCCTCACCGTGCCGGTGACATGGGGTATTGTCGAAGAAGAGGAGAACTCGGTGCTGTTTAGCGATGTCAGTGGCGAAGCTCAGTTCCAGGTTTCGGCCGCCGAACTGAACCATCTGGTGACCGCGCAGGACCTGACCGAGGCTCTCAACATGGCCGTCGGCAACCCGCAAGCACTGGCCGGCTATCAGGAGCTGGAGCGCGATACCGGGTCTGAGAGCGAGCAACGGCTCGTGTTCGAAAACGCCAGCGACCAGGGCTTCTACCGCACGGAATTGCGTGCGTTGGCCCAGGGCTTTACCCTGTTCATGACCTCGTTCAGCGCACCACCCCACGACTGGGAGCTGTTCCGGCCTGCCTACGATCGATTTGTGAGCTCCCTTCAGTTGCACGGGTATGCCCCCCTGGACGAGGCCGCGCAGGATGCCGACCCGCTGCTAGGCATCGAACTCGGCACTCCCCTGTGGTACGTGGGCCGAGATGGAGCGGTGTGGGTGTCGGCGCCCATCTTCAACAAGCGGACGCGACACCTGCGCGATTTGACCCTGGCGGTCAACGCCTACGATGAGCAACATCGCCTGCTAGGGGCAGAGTCGTGGCGCATGCAACAGAAGGTACTGCCGTCCGGCGGTGTCGGCTACATGACGCTACGGCTGGATAAGAATGTGGCCGCGGCCGACAAGGTGAAATACGTTAGCGTCAGCGCGGTGGATGCACGCGATACTCGGAAGCCGCCGCCGCCGGCCTGGGGTTACGAAGGAGGCACTGCCACCGTGAATGCCAAGGGCGATCTCGTGATCGAGGCCACCGTACGTAACACCGGGTCCGGAATTCGCCGGGCCGTCTATGCGGTCGCTCTGCTCTACAACGATGCGGGGGACCTGGTCTTCGCGCGGGGCCAGACCCAACGGCTGCGTCGGGTTGTCCGTCCGGGGAAGAGCATCAACATCACCCTTACCGTCAAAGGTCCCATGACCGATATCGCCAGCTTTGATGTGGTGGGCGAAGTCCCCCGCTGAAGAAGTCCATTCTGTTCTCTCTACACACATTACCTATGCCCAATCGTCTCGCCCAAGCCAGCTCACCCTACCTGCAACAACATGCCGAAAACCCGGTCGACTGGTACGAGTGGGGGCCGGAAGCCCTGGAACGCGCCCGTCGAGAGAATAAGCCGATCTTTCTCAGCATCGGCTACGCGGCCTGTCACTGGTGCCATGTCATGGCGCACGAATCCTTTGAAGACCCGGAGATTGCTCGGCTTCTGAACGAGCACTTTGTCAATATCAAGGTCGATCGCGAAGAACGGCCCGACATCGACGCCATCTACATGGAGGCGGTGATTGCCCTTACCGGGCATGGGGGCTGGCCCATGTCGGTCTTCCTCACCCCCGACGGCAGGCCCTTCTACGGTGGTACCTATTTTCCGCCCCATGATCGCTACGGCATGCCATCTTTCCGGCGAGTCCTGACCAGCATCATCGCGGCATGGCGGGATCAGCGCTCACGATTATTGGAGGGAGCCGAGCAATTTACCACACAGCTGAATCGCAGTGCCCTCCTGCAGCCGGACCGGGGTGAGCTGAGCCCGGTTCTTCTCGACGCTGCCTTCGACCGGCTCTACCAGCAGTATGACGATGTGCATGGTGGGTTTGGTTCGGCGCCCAAGTTCCCGCAAGCCATGACCCTGGAGTTTCTGCTGCGCCAGCATGTGCGCACCGGGAATGCGGCCGCGCTGGCCATGGTGACGCATACGCTGCGCCGCATGGCCCAGGGGGGTATCTACGACCAGTTGGGCGGCGGTTTTCATCGCTACAGTACGGACGCCCACTGGCTGGTGCCCCATTTTGAGAAGATGCTCTACGACAACGCTTTGCTGGCGCGGGTGTATCTCTATGCGTGGCAGTTGACCGGAGATGCCTTCTACCGCCGTATTGTCGAAGAGACTCTGGACTATGTGCTGCGGGAGATGACTCATCCGGCCGGGGGCTTCTACAGCACGCAGGATGCCGACAGCGAAGGCGAAGAGGGAAAGTTCTTCCTCTGGGAACCGCAGGAGGTCTTGGACGTGCTGGGCCGAGAAGAAGGGGAGCTGTTCTGCCGATTCTACGATATCAGCGAGAACGGGAATTTCGAAGGCAGGAATATCCTCCACGTCCCGCAAGAGCTCGCGGTCTTTGCCGCGGCAACCGGGATGGAGCCGGAGGCGCTCGAACGCATACTGGCCGAAGGACGCCGCAAGTTGTTTGCGGCACGGGAGCGCCGCATTAAGCCGGCGCGCGATGAGAAGGTGCTGACCGCATGGAACGGGCTGATGATGCGGGCGCTGGCCGAGGCAGGAGCGGCGCTCGGGCGGGAGGACTATTTGCGCGCGGCCGTACGCAATGCCGAATTTATCCTGGCAGAGTTGCGGGATGCCAGGGGCAGGTTGTTGCGGTCGTGGCGGGATGGTCGGGCCGGGTTCAACGCCTATCTGGAGGACTACACCGTCCTGGCCGAGGCGCTGGTGTCTCTCTATGAGAGCACGTTCGATGCCCGCTGGTTGCAGGAAGCCGCGGCAATGCTGGATGCGGTCCACGAGCATTTCTGGGATGAGGAAGCCGGTGCGGCTTTTCACACGAGCGATGATCACGAGGCGCTCATCGTACGCCGCAAGGAGTTTTTCGACAACGCCGAACCCAGCGGCAACAGCGCCTACGCCTATGCGGCGCTATGGCTGGGT
Organism: Caldilineae bacterium; assembly: GCA_003694905.1. Lineage (GTDB taxonomy): Bacteria > Chloroflexota > Anaerolineae > J102 > J102 > J102. The sequence goes on along the minus strand of RFJM01000440.1, from coordinate 2,429 downwards.
CGCCTGCTCGACCGCCACGATCTCGTAGACCGGGCGGAGGTTGTCTTCCGCTTCATGCGTCTGCCGCTGACGAATCAACCAAGTGGTTTCGGCCATCTGCTCTGTGCGCTCGACATGTACCTGCGGCCTTCGCGCGAGGTCGTCATCATCGGCGTTCCCGAGGAGCCGGCTACGATGGCGCTACGACGGGAGGTGTACCGCCGCTGGTTGCCGGATACGGTGGTGGCCGGAGCCGCACCGGACGATGTCCAGGCGCAGGAGCTAATCCCCCTCCTGCGCGGGCGCGGGCTGCTGCAAGGACGGCCCGCCGCCTATGTCTGCCGCAATATGAGCTGTCGCCTGCCCGTGAACACGCCTGCAGAACTGGCCCGGCAACTGGATTCCTGACGATCTGTTACCATGCGCCTTGGCTTCCCCATCAAGGTCTACGGTCGCAGCAACCTGCGTAGCCATGACGGTCGGCGCTGGCAGAACAACCCCCATCTCTCGGTCAGCCTGGCCTATGTGCGCGACCTCTTCCTCTACCTGGATGCCCAAAACATCCGGATGTATCGGCTGAGTGCCGATCTCGCGCCCTATGTGGCGCATCCTAACCTGCCGCAGTTTCACCATCAGATCGACGAATGCCGGCGTGAGCTGGAGGCTGTGGGCGCACTGGCGAGGGAGCTGGGTATCCGCCTGAGCTTCCACGCGGGTGCGCACGTGCTGCTGAACACCCCCGAGCCGAGGCGGCTTGCCCGCGCGCAGGCCACCCTCCAGGCACTGACGTCGTTGCTGGATGCCATGGGTTTAGACGACGAGGCAGTCGTCGTCCTGCACGTGGGAGGCCACTATCACGACCGGGGTGAGGCGCTGGCCCTATTCGCCAGACGTTTCGAAGCGCTGCCCGCGGCAGTACGCGCCCGCCTCGCCCTGGAGCATGACGACAGGCGCTTTGGGGTTGAGGATTGCCTGTGGTTGCATCGGCAGGTCGGGGTACGCGTGGTGTTCGATTTGCTACACCATCAGCTCTACAACCCCACAGGCATCGACGAAGTCGAGGCGTTGCAGAGATGTCTGGCGACGTGGCCGCCGCAACAGACACCCAAGATCCATGTAAGCACGCCTGCAACCGAGATGGTACGCGACAGGCAAGGCCGACCTCATCCTCCCCGGCTTAATCGTCATAGCCACTACGTCAATCCCTTTCCTGTAATCGCTTTCTTGCGCAGGCTACCGGAGTGGTGTAACTTCGATATGATGCTCGAGGCCAAGGCCTGTGACCTGGCGGTGATTCAGTTTCGTCGCCATCTCGCTGCTTTCGCGCCCGATCTTGTTGCACGTTTTCAGATCTGCCCCGCCTGAGCGCCGCACGCCGGGCCGACGTGCCCTCCGCCGGTGGTGCGTTGGACATCCCTCCCGTATGGCTGGTGTGATGGTTGGAGATTTGTTATACTGCTGGGAAACAGGTCCGGCAGTCTGCCCGTGCGTAGTTCTGCCGTCGTCTCCCCGGCCATGTGTGAGATTTCGGCGTTTTCCGGTTGCTGAAACGGACTATGGAGCTCAGACCAGACCGACCGTCCTATCGACGCGATGCGGATCCCGATGCCTGGACGCCCGTGCTGGTAGCCGTGGTCAACAACGAAGCCGATTTCGCTCGGGCGCGGGATGAACACTGGTACCGGATTCCGGTGAAGCGCGCGCCCAGGCAGATCGCGGCGGAGTATCTGGCTCTGTATCAAACGGGACGGTTCGCGGAACAGGGTCGGCGTATCAACTATTATGCCCCCATATTGCGCTATCATCTGGCGACTCGCGCCGAATTGCTGCCCGACCAGCCCGACCATCCCCGAGCGCGCGATCAGTATTTCAAGCTGGAGCTGGGGGAGCTGATACGGCTGCCGCGGCCGATCCCCAATCATCGCCAGCCCCGCCTGACTTTTATCTATACTACCCTGGAACGCCTGCTCAACGCACGCGAAGTGAACGATCTGTGGCTGCGGGCCGCGGCGCGGCAGAAGCTGTACGCGGCCATACGCGAGCGGGGTCTGGCGGTGGAGTGCTGGTATCCGGTAGAAATGGGAGATCGGCCGGAAGCGGACCTGGCGCTATTCGGTCCCCACGGCCGACTTACGGTATACATCGAGGAGCCGGGGTGGGAGGAACCGGGCACGCAGGAGATGGTGTGGGAAAGGGGCGCGGACGGGGGTTTGGTGTATCACTGCGATGCGCTGGCCATCTTGCGAGAACCCAATGCCGTGCTGGGAAAGCTGCTGGCGGGTTAGTGGGGCGGCGGCCTGCCGCAATTGTCGTGCCTGGGCTCGGACATGGTATACTTGCCCTTACCCGACACGAAGCCGCTGAATCTGTATGAGCCAACGACGTTATTTTCAGTACCGACGACAGCAGCGCCCCCGATCTCCGTGGGTAGCTCTGCTCATACCCTTTTT
>RFJM01000439.1 GCA_003694905.1 Caldilineae bacterium | reverse complement strand
CTGCCGGGGCGTGAGTTCGTTGGCCCGTCGCGGTTCCCGCATCAGCAGCCAGTACTCGAGAGATTCGGGCCGACCTTCGGCCCAGCCATGTTGGGCCAGGGCGCGCAGTTGCTTTTCGACCTGCGCGTGTTCGGCGGCCAGATAGGCCAGGGGGATCACCCGCTCGGGACCCAAACCGATGCGCTTGTCCCGCCGCCAGGTGATGTGACTGTCTCCACCCAGCGCGATGGAGAGCAGATTGGCCGCGCGCACCGCGGTCTTGTAACCGCCCACGGTTGCGCCCTCTTCGCCGACTGCCACCTGCCCCCCTTCGATAAGGGCCAGGTCGGTGGTGGTGCCGCCGATGTCGATGACCAGTGCATCATCCACCCGCGCCAGGAAGCGGCCACCCATGGCACTGGCAGCCGGCCCCGAATGGATCGTCTCCACCGGGGTGAGGGCCGCAAATTCGTCGCTCATAAGCGTGCCATCACCCCGCACTACCATCAGCGGCGCTTTGATGGACCGTTTGTCCAAAGCACGTCGTACCGCGCGCACGAATTCCTGCAGCACGGCCAGCAACGATGCGTTCAACGCCGCGGTTGTGGCCCTCTCCACAGAGCCCAGCCGGGTGGAAAGCTGATGGCCCAGCACCACGGGCAGCTCGCAGACCGAGCCGAGGGCCTGCTGCACGCGTAGCTCGTGTTCCGGGTTCAGAGGGCTGAAGTAGCCCGAAACCGCGAGCGCGTCCACTCGATCGGCGATCTCTTCAACCCAGCGAACAATGCCGTCCAGGTCGAGAGGTTCCTTCTCCTTGCCGAATAGATCATGCCCACCGCGGAAGTAGCGGTATTCGGGTGTGGCAAAGCGTCCTGCCAGGTCGAACGTCTGGATCAGTTCGGGATCGTAGCCGATGAGCGCAAGCCCCACGCGCTTGCCTTTGCCTTCGGCGATGGCATTGGTCGCCAGTGTGGTCGAGACCGACACCAGCTTCACCGCGGACGGATCGGGAATCTGGATACTGTCGATGACGCGGCCGATGCCGATGGCGAGATCCCGTTTGGTGGTCAGGCTCTTGCAACTGGCAAGGACGTGGCGCCGGTGGTAGTCGAGTAGGACGGCGTCGGTGTAGGTACCCCCGGTGTCGATGCCGAGCACGAGGGTGGGGAGAGCATGGTCGGTCATAGCAGGCGGTCTGGCGGAGACTGGGTTCTGTGTTGGGTGCGGTTGAAATCAGACGTGACCGTAGTAGTCGCGATGGACGACGACCGAATAGGCGTAGTCGAGCAGGGTGCCCCAACTGAAGATGGGGATGTCGATCTCACGTTGCACGGCGCGGGCAAAGGGCTGCATGCCGGTGCATTCCAGCACCATGGCGCCCATATTGGGGTGGCGCCTATAGAAGTCTACGCATGAAGCCACGAAGTCCTTCTCGGCCTGCTCGTAGTCGGAAAAAGGGACATCCGGTCGCACGTTGGCATTCCACAGGCTCTCGAAATAGGGGTTGCTGTACTCATCTTCGGCGCCGGCGATGACGTAGTTGCTGCCCGGCTCGATGCCCACGGCCTGCAGATGGTGCTCGGTCATGAACTGCTTGCGCGCCACCATCAGCCCCACGACCTTCCTGGGTCCGATGAGACGTTGCGCAAAGGGGACCTGCAATAGACTGGACATAAAGACCGGAACATCAACATAGCCGGCGATCTCTTTCTGGAAATAGGCGAAATAGCCGCATTCGGCGGCAATGGCACGCACGCCCATACGTTCCAGGCGCTTTGCCGCAGCCTTGATGGGTTCGAGACAGGGGGATTTGTCCTCGGCCCAAACCAGGGCCTGGATATCGATGCCTTCCACGATCTCGTACTGGATGGGGAAGGGGTAGGCGCTGGCATTGCGCACGTCGCCGGGGAAGCCCGGATAGACATCGTCCAGGATCATGATGCCCAGGCCCATGCCGTAGCAGCGGCGGTCGGGCCGGGCTTTGATGGTGCGAATGCCCATGTCACGGTTCTGGTAGATCATGGGATTTCCTCCATAAGGGGTGTGTGGGGAATCGAGGCCGGGGGCGGGCCGCACCTGGCAGGGGAGGATGGGCGAATTGAGAATGCGGCCGGGGACGGGAGAAAGGCGGGTGTGAGGGGGAATCCATGATGCGTCCGGCGGAGGAGAGGGGCAGAGACCTACGCGAGGGTGTCGAGAAATGTGTCTATGGCTGCGTCCACATGGGCAGGCAGCGGCGGGACCCGGTGACCGGCCAGGATGTCTCGCACGATTTCGTCGAGGCGCTCGGGCAGGTGCCGCGTATGCTCCTGCCCGCGTTCCCAGTAATCCGGGGGCAACCACAGGGCCTGGCGGAAATGCCCATAAGTATGCTCGTGCATGGGGTAGTTGTCTGCCCCGGCGCGTGCGCGTGCCACGTCATCGATTACCTCGCCTGCCAGGGCTGCCGGTGAGAAGTCAAGGGGCCGGAGCAGCTTGCGGGCGCGGTCGACCAGCATGCGGGAGAGGACAATCATGCGGGCGTCGTAGAGTAGGCCGTGTTTGAGATAGGCCATGTCATGCACCAGCGTGGAACGCGACTGCAGGGCCAGGAGGATGCTCTCGTAGGCTTCGACGCCGGCCTGGAAGTCCGGCTCGACGGCATCGCTGCAGCCGGCCGTGCCCCAGCTGGGCAGGCCATAGTATTCGCCCAAGGCGGCGTACATGGCCACGGTTTTCGCCCATTCGGGCGCGCCATAGCAGGTGACGGTGGTGCGCATGTCCATCGAGCTCGTATTGGCCCCGCTGATCACGCGGGCGCGCTCGTTTTTCAGCAGGGCAATGGTCATGCCGGCCAGGAACTCGGCATTGGCCTGGACAACACCGCCTTCGACCGTGACGGGGGCCGTGGCGCCGCAGTTGGCGCCGGCCGCGAACAAGAAGGGGTGCTCGTTTTCGGCCATGAACAGCAGCTTGGCCACGCCTTCCTCATCGAGGAAAAGCGGGGAAATCGGTTCGACATACCCCACGAGGCGGGGCGCAGCGCGCAGGGCCTCCTTGCCCCCGGCGACGATCTCGGCGATGTGGAAGGTGTGTTGCATGTCGGCCAGCGAGACCCCCGTGACTACGGCGGGCCGCGTACTGTGCCGGATCAGTTCGGCGTAGACGCGGGGATACACGTTGTCGACGTCCGGCAGCCCCATGGTCATGACGAAGTCGTAGCCCACCGCATCGGCAACGGTGGCATTGATGCCCACATCCCGCAACTGGGCGGGTCGGATCTCGCCGGTATCGAGGTCGCGGATCTGCAGGGCGTCGGAGCCGGTGCCGAAATAGGTGGGGCCGGCCTCCAGGCAGATGGCCGGTTCCCCGTCTCGACTGTAGAGCTGGATACGGGATGAAGAGGCTCGGGCTTTTTCCAGCGCTTCTTCGATGACATGCGCGGGGATCAGGATGCGGTCTTCCTCATCCCGCCGGGCACCGGCACTCAGAAGCAGATCGAGGGCCTCCGCGTGGCCGACCTTGACCCCGGTGCGACTGAGCACCGACAACGAGGCCGCGTGCATTCGCGCGGCCTGGACTTGTGTGAGGATAGGGTTCATGAGCAGCGGATCTACAGGCAATGGCCTGGAAGGAGCATCTCCCCCCGGCGCGAGGCATCGGGGGGAGTCGTGAGGGGAGGGGTGGGGAGGATACCTACCGGCTCCGCAGGCTATCCAAACATCTTCATGTCCAGCTCTTCATCCTTGTGCCGGGCATCGGCCAGCTCGCAGATGCGGCGCAGTTCCTTGTACATGGCCTCATCCAGCAGGGGTTCCGTTTCTGTTTCCAGGATCTCGATCACCCGGTCGTGTACTCTCTGGCCGTATGTCTTGCTGCCGGCCGCGACCCAGTCTTCCCAGCCGCGGCGGTCGATGAGCTTGGGCTGCCAGATGTGGGTGCGGAAGCGCTCGTAGGTGTGGTCATGCTCCAGGTAATGGCCGCCGGGTCCCACCTCTGCCATCACGTCCAGCGCCAGGTCTTCATCGCTGATGGGGATACCGCGCAGGATGCGCTTGACCATGTCGATGATCTCATCGGAGGCCACCATCATCTCCATCGAGCTCGTGAGGCCCTGTTCCAGATAGCCCACGTCGTGGATCATGTTGCCGCCGACCAGCGCTGCTGTGGCGATGTTGATGGCCGCCTCCATCGCCGCCTGCTCGTCGAACACCTTGGCGTCGGAGCATCCCGCGGTCTCATACATGGGCACTTCCAGCCACTTGGTGATCTGGGTGTAGCCGGCACTGAGCAACGCCATTTCGGGCGAACCGTAACAGTAGACGGTGGTATGCATGTCCATGTTGGACATGAGCCCGCCGATGATTACCTGGGCGCCGGGCTTGCGCAACTGACTCAGCACGATGCCGAAGAGACTTTCGGTCAGCGCCTGGACCGCGGTACCGGCCAGCGTACTGGGGGCCGTAGCACCTGCCAGGGGGCAGGGGGTATAGACAAAGGGGATGTCGTTATCGGCCGCGAACAGCAGCTTCTCGACCACCTCCTTGGAGTGACTGAGGGGCGAGACGGGCTCGATGTATAGCGAGAAGATCGGGCCTTTCTTCCACTCCTCCTTGCCCCCCACCCGGATCAGCGCCATCTCGAACTGATCTCGGACACCCTCCATGTCTACGGCCGTGATGTTGATGGGTTTGTTAGTCCCCTCCAACATGGCGAGATACTGCCAGCGGTCGTAGGTGCCCACGGCGCGATCCTGCACGATGCCCAGCGACATGTGGAAATCGATATTGGGCAGGGCTTCGGCCAGCCGGGCGAAGTTCTTGACGTCTTCGTAGGTTGCGCGGCGCCGCTCTCCCGTGTAGGGATCGATGGTGAAGGGGGTGTCGGAACCGGTCCCGAAATAGATCTGGTTCTTGTACAATTCCATGCGGTACTTCCGGTCCGGCCCCACGATGGTGACCTTGCGGGGTAGTGTGGCACGCGCCCGGTCCACCATCCACGGCGGGATCTTGACCAGCGCGCTGTCTTCGGTCACATCCTCCACGATGGCCCCACCGGAATGGGCCAGATCCACCCCCTCCATGCAGTAGACACGCACGCCCGTCTCGTAGAGGACGCGCAGCGCCGAATAATAAATGGCTTCGATTTCGTCCTCGGTGAAAACCTCGAACACCGGTGTGGTGTTGATGAGTTGATTGGTCGGTTTTACTTGCATAGTTGCTACTCCTGCGTGAGGGAAGCGAGCAGGCCACCCCGGCCGGACTGCGTCCGAGGGTGGGGCTCAGAGAAAGTGCTCGGTACGTACCTCCTGGCCGGGCGGAACGACCACGAACTCGTGATCGGCCTTGCTCAGGTCCTGGGCCACTTCGATGAGCCGCCGGATGAAGCGGTCGGAGCCGAGCACCTCCTCGTAGCGCATGCCCCATCGCTGGCAAAAGCGAGCCACCTCCTGAGCCTCGGGCCGATAGCGCTCCAGATCCTCCTGGGAGTGGGCGACCAGTGCCAGCCGCTCGTAATGCTGATACATCTGGTCCAGGAGCCACAGGGCCTCTTCCTCGCCGTAGCGCTCTACGTATTCCTGGTATTCCTTGAGCGGATGGCTGCCCGATTCCAGCCAGCCTTTGCTCAGCCAGTAGGTACCGGGCGTCTCCGCGAACTGGTGCTTGTATGCCTGCCGTGACCCCAGCAGCATGGCGATGCAATCATCCATGCGGGGTACCAGCAGGGTGTGGATGCCGGAGCGCAGGCCCTTGATGCCGTTGCCGCAGAGACCGTAGCCCAATACGACCAGGCTTGGCGTTTTGATGCTGTCCAGCTGCATCTGGAGGGTCGAGGCGATCTTGCCGGGCACCCGATGCAGCCCGTAGTCGAAGAAGATCACCTCGTCGGCCAGATCGGGCGGGAGGTGCCGCTTGAACAGCTCCTGAAAGACCATGCAGGCCAGGATCACGATGGGTTGACGCTCGCTCATCGTCTGCTCGCTCACGGTCAGTTGGCGGAGATCAGTTGCTTGGCCAGCTCGACGGCCGTGGCCGCGTTGGAGCCGTAGCCATCCGCACCGATACGTTTGGCGAACTCTGCATCTACCGGTGCACCCCCGACCATGATCTTGACCCGATCGCGCAGGCCCGCTTCTTCGATGGCCTTGATGGTGTAGCCCATAGCGCGCATGGTCGTGGTCAGCATCGCGGACATGCCTACGATATCGGGCTTGTGCTCCTTGATGGCTTCCACGAAGGCCTCCGGCGGTACATTGAAGCCCAGGTCCACGATCTCGAAGCCGGCGCCTTCACACATCATGTCCACCAGGTTCTTGCCGATATCATGCAGGTCGCCTTTGACCGTGCCCATCACGATTTTGCCGACGAGTTCGACACCGCCGGCTACAAGATGGGGCCGCAGCAGATCCAGACCGGCCTGCATGGCGTCCGCGGACATGATCACCTCGGGCACGAACATGTCTCCGCGCCGAAACCTGGCCCCGACCTCATCCATACCGGGCATGAGACCGTTGTCCAGGATCTCCTTGGCGGGCACACCCTGGTCCAGGGCTCGCTCGACCAGCCTGGCGGCCTTGTCCTTGTCGCCTTCCAGGATGGCGGTAGAAAGTCGCTCCAGTACTCTGCTCATGTTGCTTTCTCCCTGTCGAAGCATGAGGGGGAAGGGGAAGCCTCAGGCGTGCTCGGCCACACGGGCCTCGGCCTCCTCCAGCACCCTCTGGATGGTTTCCTCGGTTTCGGGCTTGATGGGCGCGGGCCGATGGGTGGCCAGGATGTCACGCACGCGAGCGATCACCCGGTCGCGCATGCGCGTCCGCCCCATCATATCCCATTCCTCGAAGTTGTGGCGATCGCACAGGTTGGGGTACCAGAATTCGGTCTTGTAGTAGCGGTGGGTATGGGGCTCGCGCAGATAGTGGCCGTTGGGGCCTACGTTGTGGATGGCTTCCACGGCCAGCGTGTCATCGTTCACCTCGATGCCGCGGGTGATGCGCCGCGAGTAGCCGATGGCCTCATCCATCATCGCGGTCTGGAAGATGGAGCCGGTGAGCCCGCTCTCGGTGTAGCCCACATCATGGCAGAGATCGCCGGCGGACAACGCGGAGAAGAAGACCGAGAGCGCGCCTTCCAGAGCGGCCTGCTCATCCAGGGTCTTGGAATCGGTACAGCCGCCGGTCTGCCACAGAGGCAGTCCCACGAAGTGCGCCAGTTCGGTGATGCCGGCCATCATCAACGAGAGCTCCGGCGCGCCGTAGGACAGGATCATGGCGCTCATGTCCATCACCGAGAGCACCCCACCCATGAAGAAGGGCAGGCCGGGACTGATCGCCTGCGCCACCACCAGCCCCATCCACGATTCCGCCGCAGCCTGGATGATGATGCCGGCCGCGGTGATGGGCGCGGTCCCACCCGCCAGCGGACAAGGTGTGAAGATCACAGGCACCCGATGTCGAGCCGCGAAGATCAGCTTGTCCATGGCCTCGAAGGTGCTTACCAGAGGCGACAGCGGCTCGCAATAGTGGACATAGTTGGGGCGCCGCTCAAAAGCTTCCTGCCCCCCTGCCTCGGCCACCGCGATGCGGTGGATGTCCTCGGCGTCGTCGCGACCGTAGGACCAGGCCACGATGGGCTTGCTGGTGTTGGGGAACATGGTGGCGAATTCGTAGGTGGCTGCCAGTTCGTGATGGACGTCGCTGACCGTGCCCAGGGATTCGACGAAGTCGATGTTGGGCAATGCATCGCAGACCTTGGCCACGATTTCGGCATCGGCGCGCACGTAGGGACGCCGTTCCAGCGTCTCCACATCGATGAAGTTGGGCGGTGTAGGGCCGGGTCCGAAATGCGCTCGCCCCGGACCGATGTGGATGTCATGTTTGGGATTGCCGTCCCGCGCGAAAATGGTGAAGCTGCGCGGGGCCATCTGCAACGACCGCTTGACCAGATAGGGAGGAATGCGCACATGCAATCCCTCGACCCAGGCACCCGCCTCCTTGAGGATCTCTCGCGCTTCCTCGTGATGAACTTCCAGGCCGGTGTATTCGAGCGTATGCAATACGCCGTCGAAGAGGGCCTGGAGCTGATCGCGCGACAGCATCTGGAAGCGCGTGCCGGCATAAGTACGGTAGTTGGTTCGTCTCATGACCTGCTACTCCTTTGCGGGAGGGCCTGCCGCGCTGACGCAGCACGCCCGGCAGGCGCCATTCTCAGGCAGCGCCCACGAACTGCTTGGCCATTTCGACCGCGGCCGCGGCATTGGAGGCATAGCCGTCCGCACCGATCTGATTGGCGAAGTCCTGCGTGACCGGTGCACCGCCGATCATGACTTTCACGCGCTCGCGCACACCGGCCTCTTCCAGCGCATTGATGGTCAGCTGCATGGAACGCATCGTCGTGGTGAGCAGGGCCGACATACCCACGATGTCCGGCTCGAACTCCTTCACCGCGTCTACAAAAGCTTCCGGTGCCACGTCTTTGCCCAGATCTCGCACCTCGAAGCCGGCTCCTTCGCACATCATCGCCACCAGATTCTTGCCGATGTCGTGCAGATCCCCCTTCACCGTACCGATGACGACCTTGCCCACCATGCGGGTGCCACTTTCCACCAGCAACGGCTTGAGGATGTCCATGGACTTCTGCATGGCGCGCGCCGACCGCAGCACCTCCGGCACAAACATGCGGCCGGCCCTGAACTCGACGCCCACATGGTCCATGCCGGGCATCAACCCCTGATTCAGGATCTCTTCCGCCGAGAGGCCTTCGTCCAGCGCGTCTTCGGTGAGATCGGCGATGTCGCCGAGGTTGCCGGCGATGACCGCGGCGGAGATCTCGGAAAGGATGTTGCTCATGTTCACGCCTCCTTGCGTTCTACTTGGTTGTTGAAGGGGAGAGATTCAGCTCTATTGCGACTGCTGGCGTTGGCGATAGGCCTGGATCCAGGCCATGCCGTAGTCGTCTCGGCCCATCACCAGGTCGGCAGCCTTGATGGCGATACTCACCTCCGGCACCAGGGGATTGGTAATGGGACAGGTCAGGCCGGCATGGATGGCCATGGCGATGAAGGTGGCGTTGATGTACTTGCGGTCGGGCATGCCAAAGGAAATGTTGCTGGCGCCCATGGTGATGTTCACGCCGAACTCCGCCACTACCAGCTTGATGGTATCCAGGGCGATGCGACCCGCGTTGCTGTCCGCGCCCATGGTCAGTGCCAGCGGATCGATGATCACGTCTTCGATGGGAATGCCCAACTTGCCCGCCCGTTCGATGATCTTCGCTGCGACTTTGAAGCGGGCTTCGGGCGTTTCGGGGATGCCCTCGTCATCCATACACAGCCCGATCACCGCGGCACCGTGCTCCTTGACCAGGGGCAGGACCCGGCTGAGCGAGCGCTCCTCGCCGTTGACCGAATTGACCAGAGCCTTGCCCTCGTACAGCGCCAGGGCGGTGGCCAGGGCGTCGGGGTCGGCGGTGTCGATGCACAGGGGCACGTCGGTCACTTCCATCACCGTCTGCATCACCTGCTTGAGCAGTGCCGGTTCATCGGCGCCGGGCACGCCGGCGTTGACATCCAGCACGGCGGCGCCGGCGGCAACCTGGTCTTCGGCGTCCTTGCGCACCATGTCGAAGTTGCCCTCCTTCAGCGCAGCCATCACTTTCTTGCGGCCCGTGGGGTTGATGCGCTCGCCGATGATGACGCAGGGCTTGTCGCGGTGGATCTCCACCGTCTTGGTTTTGGAGGAAAGGGTGGTTAGCAGATCTTCGGCCATGTTGAAAGCTCCTGAGTTAGGTTCAAAGAGAGTCGTGTATCACGGCTTCGAGAGCCTGGATGATATCGTCGGGTAGGGGCTCGGGTTGATGCTCGGCCAGTATCTCTCCCACCCGTGCGCACGCGCGCTCGAGCAAAGTAGAGCCGCCGTTGCTCGCCCAGGTTGCGTAATCGCTGCGGTCGAACAGGGATGGATACCAGCGCTCGCGAAAGTGCTCATAGGTGTGATCGCTGTCCAGGAACTGGCCGTCCGGCCCCTGCGCCTGGATGAGATCCAGGGCAAGGGTTTCGTCATCTATCTGCGCAGGCCGGAAGAAGTGCTGGATCCAGTCTACGAT
>RFJM01000438.1 GCA_003694905.1 Caldilineae bacterium | reverse complement strand
TTTCGCATCACCCGGCCTCTGCCCCTGCACTACGCGCTGGAGCGGCAGTTGTGTCGCACCTTCGGCCTGGAAGATGCCGTAGTGGTCAAGAGCCGCCGCTCGCTCGATGAAACGCTGGAGGCCGTAGGCCAGGCCGGCGCCGAGCACCTGCGGCGCATCCTCTTTTCCGGCTGCCGGCTGGGCATGGGCTGGAGCACCACAGTAAGCCGCATGGCCGCCTACCTGGAACCGCCAGCCCGGCCGCTGGCGTGTACGGTGCACGAGCTGGCGGGCAGCATGTTGGGCCAGGCGAATCCTTACAGCATTAGCTGGCGTATCGCCCAGACGCTAGACGTTCCCCTGGAGACTCTGCCCGTTCCCGTGATCGTCGAGAGCGAAGCCACACGCGAGGCGCTGCTGCGCGAGGGCAGCATTCGCACGGCGCTGGAGCACGCCCGCCGCTGTGACATCGCCTTCGTGGGCCTGGGCAATGTGGGACCAGATAGCACCATGGTGCGCACCAATTTCCTCACGCCCGAGTTGATGAGCCAGTTGCAGGCTCGCGGTGCTGTGGGCGATATGCTCATGCGCTACTTCGACGCCGACGGCAGGCCGGTGCCGACCCCTTTCGATTCCAGGATCATTGCCATCAGTTGGGAAGACATCCGCCGTATTCCCTACGTCGTGGTGATGGCCGCGGGACCCGGCAAGGTCGACGCCATCCTGGGTGCGCTACGGGGATCGTTATGTCGCTGCCTGGTCACCGACGAGGATACAGCCCAGCGGGTACTGGAAGGCGGCCGGCGGCGGGGATAGAGAACCCGGACCTGACGACGCCTGTAGGGGTACACGCGCCGCCCTGACGCGGACGCACACGCCACCGCAGATACCTCGGCCGCCGTTGCCTAGCGCCACCTGTGCACGGCGCTGCGCAGCCAGCCCTTGCGGGGCGCCGGCCCGACAAGCGCCCAGGTTACACCGCGGCCCTACAAAACGTTGGAACGTGCCAACATTCGAACGGCCAGCCCTGCCCGAAAAGCTGAGACCTCGGCTGCCTGTCTGGTCGGCCGACGCCGCGGATGTAGGGGCGCTCCCCGCTTCCCCCTTGCAGGGCGATCCTTACTGCTTAGGGCACCGGCTGCCCCTGTTTTGAAACGCACCCAAACGCGCTCGCGAGTTACAATGTCCCGGATCGCCTGTGCTATAATGGCATCCCGGCGCTGCCCCCTGGCGAGCGCCGTTCCCATCTCTGCCCGTTCCCACCATGAACGCAACTTCCCTGCTGTCAACCGTATCCGGACAGGATCAGGCTACTCTGGCCCTGGAATTCTACCGGCAGATGCTGACCATCCGCCGCGTCGAAGAAGAGCTGCTGCGGCTTTTCTCGCAGGGGCACATTCGCGGAACCGTCCACACCTACCTCGGTCAGGAGGCATGTGCCGTGGGCGTGGTGAACGCCCTGGATCGGGGGAAAGACGTGATCTTCTCCAACCACAGGGCCCATGGTCACTTCCTGGCCTATTGCGATGACGTGGAGGGCCTGATGGCCGAGGTAATGGGCCGTGCCGGTGGAGTGTGTGGCGGTGTGGGCGGCACCCAACACTTGCACAAGCGCAACCTCTACACCAACGGCATTCAGGGCGGCATCGTGCCCCTGGCCGTGGGCAGCGCCGCAGCCGAGAAGTTCAAAGGCAGCGGCGCCATCACCGTTGTCTTTCTGGGTGACGGGACCCTGGGTCAGGGTGTCGTCTACGAGTCTCTCAACATCGCCTCTCTCTGGTCCCTTCCGGTGCTCTTCGTCGTCGAGAACAACCACTATGCCCAAACCACGCCCTATCAGATGGCCCATGCCGGCGATCTGAGTCGGCGTGCACGGCCCTTCGACATCCGTTCCGCGGCCCTGCAGGCCGACGATGTTTTCCGCGTGCACACGGCAGCGGCCGAAGCCGTCGAGTACGTCCGCGGGGAGGGCAAACCCTTCTTCCTCTACCTGGAGACCTACCGCCTGGGACCGCACAGCAAGGGCGACGACCTGCGCGATCCCGAGGAGATCGCGGCCTATCGCGCTCGCGATCCTCTCATCAAGCTGCGGAACACCCTTCCTCCCGCCGGCCGCGACGCGGTTGAGCAGGCCGTGAGCGAGCGCGTGGCCCGGACCGTGGCCGCAGTGCTGGCCCAACCCCTGGCCGGAGCGAACCCCTGACATGCCCGACATCTCTTCCGGCCCCATCTCATGAGCGAGTTTCTCTACCTCCACTCATTGCAACAGGCCATGCATCGCATCCTGGCCGAGGACGAGCGCGCGGTGGTGTTGGGCGAAGACATCCTCGACCCCTACGGCGGCGCCTTCAAAGTCACCAGCGGACTCTCCACCCGCTTCCCAGAGCGGGTGTGGACGACCCCCATCAGCGAGGCTGCCATCGTCGGCATCGCCAACGGCATGGCTTTGCGGGGTCTGCACCCGGTGGTAGAGATCATGTTCGGCGACTTCATCACCCTGGCCGCCGACCAGATCGTAAACCATGCCGCCAAGTTCGCGGCCATGTACAACAACCGGGTGAGCGTGCCTCTGGTCATTCGCACGCCCATGGGCGGCGGCCGTGGCTACGGCCCCACCCACAGCCAGAGCCTGGAAAAGCTCTTCCTCGGTGTACCTCACCTGACGGTGATTGCGCCCAGCCTGTTCCATGACCCCGGCGAGTGTCTCTACCAGGCCGTAGTCCGCGATCCCACGCCGGTGCTTTTCATCGAGCACAAGTTGCTCTACCCGACCCGATTACTCCGCCCCGGCGAGCATACCGCGCTGCGCATCGAAACCTGGGATACCGCTACCGCCTATCCCACCATGCTGGTGCACAACTACGAACGCGGTGAACCCGATGTGGTGCTCATCACCTACGGCGGGACCAGCCGGCTGTTGCCGGAACTGCTGCGCGACCTGCGGGATGAGGAGATCCGGGTGAGCGCGGTGCTTCCTGCCCTGTTGCAACCCCTTCCGATAGAGGCGATGGTCGAGCTGGCCGGCCGCGCGGGCCGCGTCGTCGTGGTGGAAGACGGAGTAGAAGGTTTTGGCTGGAGCTCGGAGGTAGCGGTGCGCGTCTACGAGAGGCTGGGCAAAGCCCTGCACGCCCCCATCGCGCGGGTGGCTGCCCGCCCCACCGTCATCCCGGCGAGCGCCTTGCTTGAGGCCGAGGTCCTGGTAGGTCGGGATGATATCGAACAGGCCATCTGGCAGGTATTGTACTGAGAAGTCTCAACAGATCCGGGGCAATTGTTCGCCGATCTGCATATCGATAAGGCGGGTGCCGCCGATACCCGTGCGGGCCACCACCCGCCCGGGGTGTTGATCCGTGACCGCACCGATCCGGGCTGCCTCCCGTCCGAGGGGATGTGCGCGCATACAGGCCAGCGCCGCCTCGGCCTCCTCCTCCGGCACAATGACGACCACCTTGCCTTCGTTGGCAACGTAGATGGGGTCCATGCCCAACATCTCGCAGGCGGAAGCCACCACCGGCTGCACCGGTAACTTCCCTTCCTCCAGGACGATGCCCACGCCCGATGCCTGGGCGATCTCGTTCAGCGCCGACGCCACACCGCCCCGCGTGGGATCCCGCAGCACGTGGACGTGGGGGGCCGCCTCCAGCAGCGCGGCGACAAGTCCATTGAGCGCCGCCGAATCGCTGTGAATCACAGCCTCGAACTCCAGCCCTTCGCGCACGCTCATGATGGCCATGCCGTGATCGCCGATGGTGCCATTGATGAGTACCACATCACCAGGCCGTGCCCGCTGCGGCCCGATCTCGATGCCTGCGGGCACGAGTCCGATCCCGCTGGTGTTGATGTAGACACCGTCGCCATGCCCCCGGTCCACCACCTTGGTATCCCCGGCCACCAGCTGCACCCCGGCCTTACGCGCGGCCCCGGCCATGCTTTCCACGATCAGCCCCAGCCGATCCAGGGGAAACCCCTCCTCGATGATGAAACCGGCGGTCAGATAGAGCGGCCTGGCGCCACTCATGGCGACGTCGTTGACGGTGCCGTTGACGGCCAGATGTCCGATATTCCCGCCGGGGAAGAACAGCGGCTGTACCACGAAGGAGTCGGTGGAAATGGCCAGCCTGCCGCCGGCCACCTGCAACACGGCCGAGTCACCCAGGTCTAGCAGGGTTTCGTTGGCAAAGGCCGGCAGGAAGAGATGGCGTATCAGTTCGGCCGAAAGCTTACCGCCGCCACCGTGGCCCAGGATGATGTTGGGGTGATCGCGCAGCGGCAGGGGGC
>RFJM01000056.1 GCA_003694905.1 Caldilineae bacterium | reverse complement strand
GGTGACCTGGCACTGGCGGGAGCGCGCCATGGCATTGTGGTGTACCCTCCCACCTATCTTGCGGGAACTGCTCTCGTGGCCCGTGCTCCGAGTAGAGCCGAGATTGCGCTACGATTACGCCAATATTGATTGGCAACGCAGCCGTGCCTATGCCCGCAGGGGTATCGGTGCCCTCTACGTAAACCTTAAGGGCCGAGAACCGCAGGGCATTGTCGAACCAGGCGCTGAGTATGAGGCTCTTCGCGAGCACATCATGGAAGCCTTGCGCAACTTGCGCGACCCCGAGACGGGCGAGCCTCTTGTTGCCGAAGTTAATCGTGGGGAAGAACTCTTCCACGGACCCTACATGGACGATGCCCCAGACATCGTTTTCCGCCCTCGCAACATGCACGACCGTTTCATCCTGGGGTTCGCCACCGATCCTTTTGTGCGACCGGCCCGAAAGCGGGAGAACGCCTACGTAGAGTACGGTTACCACACCCGGAGAGGGGTTCTCATCGCCGCGGGGCCAGGCATCCGGTCCGGCACACAAATTGAGGGAGCCCACATCTATGACATCGCACCGACTGTGCTTCACCTGCTTGGTCTGCCGGTACCGTTGGACATGGATGGGCGTGTACTTCTGGAGTTCCAGGAAAATCCGCAAGAAGTGAGATATGCGGAACCGGTCAAGGAAGCCATCACTCAGGATGTAGCTGCTCTCAGCGAGGATGAGCGGCAAGACATTGAAGCACGCCTGCGCGCTTTGGGATATCTGGAGTGACGATGCGCGTTGTCTACACCCACGCTGCCAAATTCGCCGGGGCCGGCATCGGCTCCATCGCCTATCAGTTCGTGCGGGCCATCCACCGCGCGGGACACCTGGAGCGGGCCATCGTCGGCTACGCAGCAGACCATGACCTCCCGCCGGAGAAGGTTGTCGCCTTCCCCTGGATGCGGATGATCGCCCGGCTGGCCCGGGACAATCAGCCGTTGCGGGATGCCACGTTTGACCGCGTCGCTGCCCACTTCATCCGGCCCTGCGATATCTTTCACGGCTGGTCGCACCAGTGCCTGCACTCCCTCCGACGGGCCAAGGCCCTGGGAGCGGTGACCTTCGTGGAACGTCAGAACGCCCACGACCGCGTACAGTATCGCCTGGTAGGGGAGGAGTTCGAGCGTTGGGGATTCCGGGGCTACGAGCCGGTGCGGCCGTGGGGTATGCGCCGGGGGTTGACCGAGTTCGAGACCGCCGATTTTATCACCGTCCCCTCGCGCTTCGCCTACGAGAGCATGCTCGCTGAGGGCATCCCAGAGGCGTGCCTGTTCCTGATCCCTTACGGCGCGGATGTCCCCCACTTCACCCCCGGTGAGCCGCCACGGGATGTCTTCCGTCTTCTGTTCGTGGGGCAGGTCTCCCTGCGCAAGGGGGTGCCCTACCTGCTCCAGACCTGGGAGCGACTGCGCCTGCCCCAGGCCGAGCTCTGGCTGGCGGGCCGTGTCACGCCCGATGCCCAACAGGTCGTGGCCCCGTACCGGGACCACCCCACCATCCGCTTCCTGGGCCATGTCCAGGACGTCCCCGCTGTCTACCGCCAGGCCTCTGCCTTCGTCCTCCCCAGCATCGAAGAGGGGAGCGCGTTGGTCACCTACGAGGCCATGGCCGCCGGCCTGCCGCTTATCTTCACCTGCAACAGTGGAGCGGTAGCCCGTGACGGCGTAGAGGGCATCCAGGTCCCCATCCGGGACGTGGACGCGCTGGCCGCGGCCATTGAGCGTCTCTATCAGGACCCGGATCTGCGGCGGGAGATGGGCCAGGCCGGGCGCAAGCGGGCGCAGGAGTACACCTGGGAGGCGGCCGGGGAACGGCTGCTAACCGCCTATCAGGAAGCCTTGCAGCGGAAGGGGAAAACATGAGCCGTATCCTCATCATCGGCCTGGACGGAGCATCGCCCCATCTGGTCAGGCGCTGGCAGGACGACCTGCCCAACCTGCGCCGCCTGATGGCGGAGGGGACTGCCGGCACGTTGTGGAGCGTGGTTCCGCCGCGCTCCATTCCCGCCTGGTACTGCTTTGTCACCGGCATGAACCCGGCCAAGCTGGGTGTCTTCGGCTTCAGCCAGCGGCGGCCCGGCACCTACGACTACACCTTTGCCAACTTCTCCTTCTGCCAGGCGCCCCCCTTCTGGGAGTGGCTCAACCGCCGCGGCATCCCAACCGGCATCCTCCATGTGCCCGGGACGTTCCCCCCGCGCTTGGTGGACGGGTTCCTGGTCTCCGGCTGGCCCGCGCCCCTCAACCGAGGCAACCTAGTCTACACCCATCCTCCTGAGCTCAGCCGCGAGATCGATCGTTTCCTGGGCCGGCCCTTCGAGTTCATCAGCCCCAAGGGTATCGAACGGGACAACGAGGCAGAGATGTTGCCCGAGCGCCTGCGTATCCTGCAGATGCACGGCGACGTGGCAGAGCACCTGCTGCGCGCCCGCCCCTGGCAGGTGGCCCTGGTCGTCCTGGCCCCACTGGACCGCGCCAGCCACCAGTTCTGGAAACACATGGACCCAAGCCACCCGCAGCACGATCCAGAGCGGGCGCAGGCGTTCGGTGATGCGTTGAGACAAGTGTACCGGGCGAGTGATGAGCAGGTCGGGAGATTGCTAGAGACATTGGAGGTTGGAGATTGGGTATTTGTGGTGTCGGACCACGGGTTCGGACCGACGCACCGGACGTTCTACCTGAACGAGTGGCTGCGGGAGCAGGGGTATCTGGTGCTGCAGGATGGGGGAAGCGCCGGCCCGGTGGGCTGGCACACGCGGCTGATTGGCCGGCTGGCCGCGCCGCTGTTCTGGCTGAACCAGGCCTCGCCGACCTTCCGCCGCCTGATGGACCCCTTCAAGAAGCGCGCGCTCTCCAACTTCCTGCGGGACGAGTACGTGCGGGCCAAGGAACGGGGGCTGGTGCGCCTCAACCACCTGCCGGTGGACTGGTCCCGCACCCGCGCCTACTGTCCGGACGAGTCGAGCCTGTACCTCAACCTGCGCGGGCGCGATCCGCAGGGCATCGTGGAGCCCGGCGCGGAGGCGGCCCGCCTGCTGGATGAGATCGAGGCCGGGCTGCGGGCCGTCCGCTGTCTGGACACGAGCGAGCCCGTGTCCGTCCAGGTATACCGCAAGGAAGCGATCTACAGCGGCCCCTTCCTGTCCGAGGCGCCCGAGATGCTCATCGCCATGGACGACTACCGCACCGACGTGATGGCCGAGCTGGGCTTCGGCGCGCTCTTCGACACGCGGCCGGTGCGCAGCGCCAACCACACGCCGGAGGGCCTCTTCATCGCCCGCGGTCCGGGCATTCCCGCCGGGCGGGCCATGAACGCGGGCCTGATGGACATCGCGCCCACGGTGTTGCACCTGGCCGGCGCGCCGGTCCCCGAGGAGGCCGACGGCCGCCTGTTGCTCGACCTCTTCGAGGAAGGAAGCGAGCCGCGCCGACGCCCCATCCAGCACGAGCCTGCCGCGCTGGCCCAGGAGGCCGAGGAGGCGTACACGGAGGAGGAGCTGGCGCAGGTAGAGAAGCAGTTGAGGGATCTGGGGTACCTTGGTTAGGTTCTGTTAACGGATGAGTCTTGACGATTAGCCTGGACAAGGTCTTGCCCTCCCCCGTCAGGTGCTGGCGGGAGAACCTATCCATCCCTGATCTATGAGAGAAAGCTTTTGACTTGAGCAAAGTGCGGTAAGCTCTGGCTATGAACGGGAACTCTAAATATCCATTCATCTACATTGCGGGGATTAGGCGCACAGGCTCCACTCTGCTGAGCGAGGTGCTCACTTCTCTTCCTTATGCGTTTATCTTCCGCGAACCTCATATTGGAAAAAACACCTTTCGTGTAAAGCCCGATGATGTGCACCGATTCGCTACCTATGGGTTTGACCTCCAGGCATTTTTGAGATACCGGTTGATCTTTGCTTTCCTTCTTCGGCGTTTACGCTTCTTTGCTTTCCCTCAGGACTATATGGTGCGCCAGTTCAAATACGAATTGGTCCCTCAACTGGCCAAGACCGTCCTCCAATGGGGTGTCAAGGAAATTGATAACCGTGGCTGGCAGCACTACTATCGCCATTTCCCAGAGATGAAGGTGATCATTACAGCGCGCGACCCCCGCGATATTTACATCTCATTTTATTATCATTGGAGAAAACGCACGCGTCGAGATGAGAGAGAAATCTCACCAGAGAACGTTGCTATGGATATTAACCGCCAATTTCAGATACAGCGCGAGATCGCCGATGTGGCCGAGAGCTACGCTGTCCGTTATGAAGACCTATGTACGAACCCGGATATGGTTAAGGATATCATGAAGTTCGTACAAAGTCCCCTGACATTACCCGGCCAGGTAGGAGCGTTCAACCTCCTCCACCCTCACCGCAGAGATGAGTATGAAGTTCATGCGGGACGTATCACTACGAAAAGGATAGCTCGCTGGCAACGTGAAGAGGACACGACGCTTGTTGCGCGAGCCCAACGCGTTTTCGACCTCATGCCCGAGTATTGCGCGCACTGGGGGTACACTTAGGGCGTGCATTACCAGCTCGGAGCGATCCGATGAAGCCCCACCCTCTCACCACGTTATCGCTCTTCCGCGACCATCCGGCCGAGGGATGGGCCAGCATGATGCGGTATGCCGATGGGTTGGAGAGCGCTTTGCGGCGTTGGGCTCCGACCTACCTAGCGATCCGGTCTCGAACTCCGCCGGACCCGTGGCCCATCCCACGTGGGCTCCTTCTTCGACGGATGTTCACTTATCCCATCTGGAGCCGCCGTCACCAAGGAGATCTCAACCATGTTCTGGATCACTCGTATGGCCATCTTCTCTTCGGGCTAGATGCGGAGCGCACGGTGGTTACCGTTCATGATGTCGCACCGCTCCTCTTCCCAGGCAAGCGATTGGGGGTAAGCCAACTTGCCTGGCGATGGGCCTGGAGGGGCGCCTTGCGGGCAAAGCGCATGATCGTTGACTCCGAGTTTACACGCCGGTTGCTTATCGAACGTTACCATGTTTCCCCAGCGCGGACGGTTGCGGTTCCCTTGGGGGTGGAATCGGCCTTTCACACCTTGCCAGGGGAAGTCGTAGAGGGGCTTTGTCGCCACTATGCTCTTCCAGAAGCCCCCCTGCTCCTGCATGTAGGGCATACTCAGC
>RFJM01000437.1 GCA_003694905.1 Caldilineae bacterium | reverse complement strand
CCCTGTACCCAGGCCGAAACGCCACCGACAAGATAGGGATAGGTGCCCTCCAGAATGAGGCATACATCAGCGGCATGGCGCCGCGGCGTATCCCCGGCGGCAGGCTGTCCGAGGTGGAACCACCCGGCATCGGCAGGGGCCGGTTGCGGCAACCGTGTGCTCGTACGAGGGTAATCGTCGCGCATGAACCTTCTGCCTGTCAGTCTCCTCGCGGGGTCCGGTAGCGAACAAGCGTCAGCTTCATACCCTGCGGAAGGGACGTATCGTAGATCACCTCGTCCATCAACTGGTGGATCAGAAACACACCATACCCGCCTTCGGATGGGTTGCTCAGGTCGGGTGGCGAGTAGCTCTGGGGATCGAATTTCTGGCCGAAGTCGCGGATGGTCAGGGTGAGTTTTTCGTCGTCGATGCGCAAAGTCAGGCGGATCTCCTGGTTCTCGTCTCCCTGGTAGCCGTGCTCGATCACGTTGGCCAGGGCTTCGGCCAGGGCGAGTTCGATCGCCGAGACGCCATCTTCGTCAAAACCGGCCGCGCGCGCCTGTTGCGTGGCCCAGCGCCGCGCCTCGGCTATCCGATCCAACCGGCTTTGCATCACGTAGCGGTCTTCTGTGAACTGGCCCATGCCTGCCTCAGTGGTAGCTGGCGACAGCTTCCTGCCGGCTTGGGAAGACGTCGAAGACACGGTCCAGACGCGTCAGCTCAAAGATCCTGCGCACCTCCGGTTGCAGGCCGCACAGGCGCACGTCTCCATGTCCGATACGTACCCGCTTGAAGAGCTGTACCAGCGTCGCCAGGCCGGAGCTGTCCATAAACGCGACCCCAGACAGGTCAATCACGAAATTCTGCTCCCCATCACCCAACAACTCGTCGAATTGCTGGCGCAATTGGGGAGCGGTGCCTGCGTCCACATCACCGCTCACGGCAACTACGGCGATCGTGTTATCTCGTTCGACGTGGATCTCCATAGATCGATGGCCTCCTTGTTGAATGATCAGCGTGTATTGTCGGCGTTGGCTAAGATCGCCCGCACGCGGGCTGCGACTTGTGAGGGGCTAAAGGGCTTGGTCATGAACTCGTCGATCCCTACCTCCTCGGCTCTTTCGCGGTCTGCTTCCTGTCCCCTTGCCGTCAGCATGATGATGTACGGCTGGCGTTCCAGACCGGCATCGGCACGTACCTCCTGGGCGACTTCGTATCCGTCCTTCTTCGGCATCATGGCGTCTATGAACACCAGGTTGGGTTGGAGCCGGCGGATCTGCTCCAGGGCTTCCTCGCCGTTCACCGCCGTCGCGACCGGATACCCTTCCTTCTTGAGCGTGAGACTCAACATACGCAAGATAACGGGCGAATCGTCTACGACCAGGATCTGGTTCTGGGTCATGTTGCCTCCTGTGCGCTCAAAACGAGCAATGTGATATCGTCTTGTTGCGGGATGTCTTGAATGTGTTGGTGGACTGCCTGGAGAATGTACTCCATCAGCAGATTCGGTGCATCGGTCGCATATTCCCGGAGCAGGCGCTGCAGGCGTTCCTCACCGAAAAACTCTCCCTGGGTGTTGCGGGCTTCGATGATACCGTCGGTAAAGAGGAGCACCACATCGCCGGGCTTCAGGGTGACACTCTTCTCTTCATATTCCACATCATCCAGCACGCCGATGATGAGTCCATCGCTATCCAGATCCATCATACGGCCTTCCCCTGAACGCCACAGCAAGGGCGGGTTGTGGCCGCCGTTGGCAAAGGTCAGGCGCCTGGTCTCCGGCTCGTAGCGTGCGCAAAAGGCGGTGATAAAGAGGCTGGCGTTGCTGAGATCGTTGAACATGGCCGCATTGGTGTGGGCCAGAATGGTGGCCGGCGACTTCCCCTCTGCGATCTCGCGGTGGAGGACACTACGCGCCATGGCCATCATCAGGGCCGCCCCAACGCTGTGGCCTGATACGTCCGCGATGAGCAAGGTCAGATGTCCCCGCCGGTCGACCACGAGATCGTAGTAATCGCCACCCACATTGGCAGCGGGTACGCAGCGGCCCACGAGTTCGACTCCCGGGACACGGGGCGGCTGCTGGGGCAACAAGTTCTGCTGGATGCGTGCAGCGATTTCCAACTCCTGCCGCACGCGCTCCGCCTCGCGCAGGGCCTCGATCATGCGGCTGCTGTGGATAGCGATGGCGGTCTGCGTGGCAATGCTGGTCATCAGCTTGAGATCCCCGGCCGTGAACATTTCGCCCGGAGGTTTACCGGCCAGGGTGATAACCCCAACGACTTCCTGCAAACCCTGGTCGGTGGTATACAGCATGGGAACGGAGAGCACCGCCTGTTCCTGGCACAGACCTATCTCTGCCAACTGTCCGTGGTTGAGGAGGATGGGCTTGCCACTGGCGGCCGCCCTGCCGCTGACACCCGCGCCCATGGCTATCCTGCGCCCCAGTACCCCTCCTTCCGGTGTCGCCACCACCGTGAGATGTTCCGACTCGTCTTCTCGCAGCATCACGAAGACCCGCTCCGCAGCGACGGCCTGTCGCGCCTTGTCCAGGGCGATTTCGCAGATGGTGGGGATATCGAAGACCGAGCCCAACGCCTGACTCACATCATAGAGCAGGGTGATCTCCTCGTATTTGTCGATCAGCTCCATGGAGAGGCTATGGAGTTCGTGTTCCTTGTACGCCTGGTCTGCCAGGACCTGGGCCAGCAGGCGGCAGGTTGCCGTTGCCCGCGCGGGGGGCAGGTCGCTACGGGGGCACCCGATGGCGTGGCCGACGACCTCCCCGTGGATGGCGATGGGCACCCGGACCGTGCGGGAAGCGTACTCCACGGAGAAGATATCGGTGGCGTCGGGTCTGCCTGCAGAGGGGCCGGCGACAAACTCCGCCACGACATCGTCGTGACCGTCCACGACCCGTAGATCCATGGGAACCAACTCCGCCAGAGATCGCAGGAGACGTTCTGTCGGCTCTCGTTCCAGCAACTG
>RFJM01000436.1 GCA_003694905.1 Caldilineae bacterium | reverse complement strand
GATATCCTCGATGGTGTGGGCGGCGGTGACATTGGCCCGCAGTCGGCTGGTGCCGGGAGGCACGGCAGGCGGGAGCACCGGCAGCACGAACACGCCGTGATCCTGACAATACTTGGTCATCAGCATGGCCTTGTCGTCATCCCAGGTCATGATGGGTACGATCGGCGTGACACTGACGCCGGTGTCAAAGCCGCGAGCCTTGAGGCCGTTGAGGAAGTGCTGCACATTGCGGGTGAGGATGCGGTTGCGCTCCACGCCCTCACGCTCGATGACATCGAACGCAGCCTTGCAGGCGGCCGCCACGGCCGGAGGCAACGCGGCCGAAAAGACAAAGCCTCGGGCCGTGTGTTTGAGAAAAGTGATCAGGTCCTGACTGCCCGTGATATAGCCGCCTACGCCGGGGATGGTTTTGCTGAGGGTGCCCATCTTGACATCGATGACACCGGGCATGTTGTAATACTCCTCGATGCCCCTGCCGGTCGGACCCAGCACGCCCAGGCTATGGGCCTCGTCGATCATGAGCCGTGCATTGTAACGCCGGCACAGTTCCACTGCCTCGGGTAGCGGGAAGATATCTCCATCCATGCTGAAGACGGCATCGGCCACGACCAGCTTGCCACACTCGATGGGCGCCTGCTGCAAGCGGCGTTCCAGATCTTCCATATCATTGTGGCGGAAGCGGACGAATTTGCCTCGCGCCAGTACACAGCCATCCACGATGCTGGCGTGGTTCCATTTATCGGAAATCACCCAATCTCCTTTGCCGACCAGGGTCGAGATGGTAGCCAGGTTGGTGACGTAGCCGCTGGAATAGACGATAGCATCATCGCGGCCATGGAAGCGGGCAATGGTTTTCTCCAGCTCCAGATGCAGGTCCAGGGTGCCGCCCAACAGGCGCACACCATGGGTGCCGGTACCGTATTTGTCGATGGCCTCTTTGGCCGCTCGTTCGATCTCTGGGTGTTGCAGCAGGCCGAGATAGCTGTAAGTGGCGAACATCAGCTTGCGCTGTCCGTCCGCGACGACCCAAGCGCCATCCAGTTCGCTGATGGCCTGTTGATAGTAATAGGCATCGATGCTCTTGGCCCACTCAACGCGCTCAACCAGCTCGTCGATTTTCCACTGCAGGCCATCGCGTACGGCCATGATCTGTTCTTGCATTAACATCTGAGGATGCTCCTTTTGCACTTGATTCCTGTGCAGACCTGAAAACCAAGGGAGTGAGATTCAGGTAGTAAGTTTCGATAGGGTATCAGCCGGGTGGTAGTTCGCTCGATGTACGGGGTTCGGCGTCCGGCGATTTCTCTCGCGTCCAGTTTTTCAGCCGACGATAGGAATGCTTGCTCTTGCGCAGTGCCAGGCGTACACCTTCGCGGCTGATGCTTTCTACCCAGCCTTCCAGAGTCGCCACCTTGACCAGAAGATCCAGCGTCCAACCGGTGTCGTTCCACCCGAAGTCGCGCGGATCTCGCTCGCGCATCAGCGCCGCGAACTTGTCTCCTAGCGAAGGGGTGATGGTTTCCGGGCGGCCGGGCGAAGTGTTACGCACAAGGGCTTCCATGCCGTCCTTGTTGAAGGCCTTGATACGAGCCCGCACGGTGGCCGAAGAGATTTCCAACGTGTCGGCAATCTTGGGCACACCAATGCCGCTGGCCGACAGCAGGATGATCTGCGCCCACCTGGCCCGGATCACATCGTCACCGTTGGCGATCTCCTTGAGCTCGGCACGTTCTTCATCTTTAAGGGATCGGACGTAGAGCGCCATGATGCGGGGATTATAGCCCAGGCGCGCAGAAAATTGCAAATTCTTTTTTTGAAAGTGTAAAGAATTTTTTTGACAAGACCCGATACTGCCGCCCGCCTGGTCCGACGGCCGGCCCGCAGGCTCGTCGCCGTGCTCCGCCTGCAAGATCGCTCCGTTTCTTCATCAAATCGTCACAGAGCTTTCAAACCCTTGTCATATTCTGCTGTTACCATAGAGAACACCGTTCAGCACTCCCAGGCACCGCCTGCCTGGTCCACAGCCAATGCCTGCTGGCATATATCTGCTCACTCTTCTCCCGTTGCGGAGGTAACCACCATGATGGGATTCGGTTTTGGGGGCTTTGGCCTCCTTATTATGCTCCTGCTGCTCGTCGTCGTCATCGCTGTCGCCGTCTGGTTTGTCGGCGTGCTTTTTCCCGGCCAGGCCGGCACCCACAGCAGCGGTCGTGACGAAAGTGCCCTGGAGATC
This sequence comes from Caldilineae bacterium, assembly GCA_003694905.1. Taxonomy (GTDB): domain Bacteria; phylum Chloroflexota; class Anaerolineae; order J102; family J102; genus J102. The sequence goes on along the minus strand of RFJM01000436.1, from coordinate 4,819 downwards.
CTACAAAAACGCTATGCACGAGGTGAATTGAGCCGCAGCGAGTACGAAGCCATGCGCCGAGACCTGCTCAAAGATGCGCGGTCGTAAAACGGCGGCGTATCGCTCCCCTTTACGCCGCTACCTTACCCGGTCATGGTTCATCGCGCCGGTGCTGGCCCTGCTCCTGGCCGGCTGCGGTCTGCGGCCTGAGACCGCAGCCGCCGTTCCTGCATCGACATCACCTGTGGTTCTTCCTCGCTTCTCGGCCGAGCAGGTGGCGCAGGGAAAGGCCATCTATCGGGCCAACTGCGCCGCCTGCCACGGCCCCAACGGCGAAGGCCAGCCCAACTGGAAGCTACCGCGAGACGACGGTACCTATCCCGCACCACCACACACGGCAGATGGTCACACCTGGCACCATGGCGACGGCACCCTCTTCCAGATCATCAAAGGCGGCGGCGCCAGCCTGGAGATCCCCAATTTCAAGAGCGGAATGCCGGCCTTTGGTGATCAGCTTAACGATCGGGAAATCATTCTCGTGCTAACATACCTGAAAAGCCTGTGGCCGGAGGAACTGCGCTTGCTCCAGGCCGAAGCCAGCCTCCGCGATCCATTCCCCCTCTCTCCTCCCCGCTGAACGCTCGATTGCTCCCATGCCCCGTCTCTTGCTCCGACTTGGCCTGCCTCTCGGCCTGCTGGCCGGCCTGCTCCTTGCCGCCTGCACCACGGGTGCCGGCTCGCCGGCGGTACCGACACCGGCCGGTCTGCCCGCCGGCAAACCCACTTTCCTCTATTTCTGGAATTTCCCCTGACCTGCTTGAGAGCAGACAGCGCCCATCGTGGATGGGCTCGAAGCCGAATTCGGCGACCGCATTGCCTTTCAGCGTCTTAATGTGGATGAACCTGAGGGCAGGCTCGCCGCCCAATATTACCGTGTTCGCGGCCATCCCACGGTCCTTCTGTTGGATGCCAATGGCAAGATCGTGTGGTCGCGCCTCGGTGTTCAGCCCCGTCAGGTTTACGAAGACGCCTTGTCCTCCCTTCTCCAACCCTGAGCCCAGCCCTCCGTATGACCGATGCCCTCCCCGCCCTCACAACCCGGTGGTCATCCAGGCGCCGCCATCCTTCCCGCTATTGGGAAGTAGACATGGTACGCGGCGTCGCCATCATCATGGTGGTGGTATATCACCTTGCCTGGGATCTGCGCGCTCTGGCGGGATGGGATCTTGAGCTCTACACCGGGTTTTGGCACTACTTCCAGCACCTGACGGCGGGCATTTTCGTCTTCCTCGTAGGGCTCTCCCTTAGCATCAGCTACGGCCGGCTGCGGACAAGGCGACAGCGCGACGGAATCTTGCCGCGACGCGGACAACCGCCGGCGCTGGTCAGATACGTCCGGCGCAGCCTCAAGTTACTCGTGTGGGCCGGACTGATCAGCCTGGTCACCTGGCTCGTACTGGGGCAAGGTTACATCCAGTTCGGCATTCTTCATTTCATCGCCGTTTCCATCGTTCTGGCTTATCCCTTTCTGCGATGGTGCCGGGCCAACCTCCTCATCGGCCTTGCTCTGCTCCTGCTCGGTCCCTGGATCGCCCGTCAATCAGTCCAAACGGGATGGCTGATCTGGCTGGGTCTGATGCCTCCCGGATACTATGCCGTCGACTACTTTCCACTTATTCCCTGGTTTGGTGTGGTTCTGCTGGGCGTCTTCGCCGGAAACACCTTCTACGCTGCCGGACACAGAGCCTTTGCCCTACCCGACTGGACGGATAGACCCCTTGTAAGTCCCCTGCGACGTCTCGGGCAACACACGCTGACCATCTACCTGGTCCACCAGCCGGTGCTCATCGGCTTGTTGCTGCTCGCGGGCGTCGCCGATCTCACACAGTTGTGACCGAGGAAAACCCATGCGACGTTTCATCTTTCTCATCCCCCTGCTGGTATTGCCGCTGATCCTTCTGGCGGTGGTCCTGGCGGGCCGTGGCTCGTTGTCGGGCAGTGACTCCGAAGAAGCCATTGCCCGCTCGGTGGAGGCAACGCTCACCGCCATTGCCGGGGCGGCTCCCGCCCAGGTTGCCGAGACCCCGGCCATCGCTACCCCTACCGCCGCGCCGGCGGCTTCTGCCCCCACCGGGCAGCCCGATCCTACCGGGCCCGCAGCTCCTGCCATTACCCTCCCCCCCGAAGTCGCCGACTTCAACCCTCGCCCTCGACCGGCCAGCAGCAAGGGAGACCCCGAGGCGCCGGTGGTCATCTACGAATGGTCCGACTACACCTGACCGTACTGCGGCGGTTTCTTCAGGGAGACCGCACCGCTTCTGGAAGAAGCGTACATCAAGACGGGCAAGGTCTATTTCGTCTACAAGGAATACCCCGTGCTGAGCAATGTCTCCATTGTCGGCAGCCTGGCCGGGCAGTGTGCTGCCGAGCAAGGCCGCTTTTGGGACATGCACGACTGGCTGTTCGAGAACGTCAGCACGTGGCGCAACGGTGATGCGGCTGCCAATGTCAAGGCCGCGGCGCGTACGCTGCAACTGGACGGCGATGCTTTCGATGCCTGCTACGACAGCCGAGCTCCCATGGTCCTCATCCGCGAGGACTTTGAGGAGGGGCGGAGCTTCGGCGCACGTGGGACCCCCACCTTCTTCCTCAACAGCAGGCTGGTGGGCGGTCTCTTGCCTACCGACCAGTTCCTGCAGCTGGTGGACGCTCTGGTCGCACAGGCCGAGACCGGCTCTTTGCCCGCGAACGTGGCCACCGTTGCCCCTTCACCGACACCGGACACCAACTTCTCACCCGAGACCGTTAGTGTGCTGGGCTCGCCCGATGCCCCAGTGACCATGATCGAGTTCTCCGACTACCAGTGTCCCTTCTGCCTGCGCCATTTCCAGCAGACCATGCCTCAGATCAAGGCACAGTACATCGATACCGGCAAGGTGCGCTACATCTTCAAGGATTTCCCCATAGCGAGCATCCATCCCCAGGCACCCAAGGCCGCGGAAGCTGCCGAGTGTGCTGGGGAGCAGGGGATGTACTGGCCCATGCACGACCGCCTCTTCCAGGGCCAGCAGGCCGAATGGAACCAGAACCCCGATGCCGTCAACATATTCAAGGGCTATGCTACGGAGCTCGGCCTGGACCGAGAAGCCTTTGACGCCTGTCTTGATGGCGGCAAGTACGAAGCCGAAGTGGCGGCCGATCTCAACGAGGGGATCCGGGCCGGGGTGACGGGCACCCCCTCCTTTTTCATCAACGGGCGCTTCATCAGCGGTGCCCAGCCTTTCCAGGTCTTTCAACAGACCATCGACTCTCTGCTGAATGGAGGCTCATAAAGAATGACAAAGAAACGCAAGGAGGCACGGGTCGGCCATCGCACCTCGGTCGCAAAGGATGTGCGGGAGGCCCGTCTGCGCGCCCGCCGCCGCCGGCAACGGCTGCGTAATGTAGCCTGGATCGCGGCGGGCACGGCCGTGCTTGTGGTAGTCGTCTTTCTCGTCGGACGCACAGTTGTCAGCCGGCCCGGTGAAGCCGTGGCCAACATGGGCAACACCCATATCAGCCCCCAGGAAGCGGCGACCGTCACCTACAACTCGGTGCCGCCGACGTCGGGTCCCCACTACGGTCAGCTCGCGGCCTGGGGTGTGCACGATGAGCCCATTCCCGACGGCTTACAGATCCACAATCTGGAAGACGGCGGCGTGGGTATCTGGTATGATTGCCCCGAGGGGTGTCCCGAGCTGGTACAGCAACTGGAGGGGATTGTGAGCGATCTGGGTGAGGAGGGACTCCTCCTCGCTCCCTATCCTGATATGGGCAGCCGCATCGCACTGACAGCCTGGAACCGCATCGACAAGTTCGAAGCGTTTGATGAGGCACGTATCAAGAGCTTTATCCGCGCCTACCGGGGCATCGATCACCATGTTGCGCGCTAGGGCCGAGACATCCGGCGGCTTAGGTCGTCGCCGGTCAAGGGCCGACTTCGTGCTTGCCCTCTTCCTGTTGGTGGGGATCCTGGGAGGCTGCGAACTGCGTCTGCGCGGCACGACCATCGCCGAAATGGACAGGGCCGAAGCCGTGTGGCAGGCGAATCCGGTCGCAGACTATCACATGGTGACGGAGGTGCGCCGTCCCGACGAAGTACGTGAATACGAGGTGATGGTACGCGGAGGAGAAGTCGTGAGCGCCACCATGAAGTTGTACGACATGCGCAACAAGGTGTGGTGGAACACGCTGGAGCTGAACGAGCGGCAGGCCTTTCCCTTCACGGTGCCGGGGATGTTCGATACGGTGCGCGGAGCCTTACGGAGCAGCGGCCGCACGGTCATTCGGGTTGAGATGGGCGAGGACCCGCCCTTCCCCATACGCATCGAGCTGGGGCCGGTCTGGGATCGGGGCCAGATGGTGCGCGGGACCGAGAGCGAAGTGAGGGTGCGTCTCTTCGAGAGGCTGGTGTCGGATTGAACGCGCGGGGATGGTGCGGTGGAATGTATGTCATGAGCGGGGGCGGTAAGGCTGGGACATCGAAGGCCTTGGGGCCTACGGGTGCCGGGAATGACGTACGGGCACGCCGGGCAACCGCCACCAGCCGGGCTGCATGATCGGGAGTGTGGGCCGCAACCATGCCCGGCCTTCCCGGCTCTGCCACTCAGGGCAGGTGTGAGATCTGGTCACCCTTGTCAGCGTGGGGGCGCGACTCGGTTCTAAAGTCTGTTGGTGGCAGAAGGTGGGGGGTGTGTTTTAGTTTGGGGGCAGCTCGCGGGCGGCGCCCCCCGGAAACGTCGCGGCCACACCCAACCGCCCCCCACCGCTTCGGCATGCCGTGTGATGCCGTGTGTTCAGG
>RFJM01000435.1 GCA_003694905.1 Caldilineae bacterium | reverse complement strand
GTCTTGCCCGTACCGGGATGGCCGACCATGAGCACGCCTTTGGGGATGCGCGCACCCAGCGAGGCGAACTTCTGCGGCTCGCGCAGGAACTCGACCACCTCGGTCAGTTCCTCCTTGGCCTCCTCTGCGCCCGCGACATCGTCGAACGTGACGGTGGGCTTATCGCCTGTGATCAGGCGCGCCTTGGATTTGCCAAAGGAGAATGCCTGGTTGCCTGCACCTTGGGCCTGACGCATGATGAAGAAGAAAAAGGCGCCGATCAAGAGCAGGGGCAGCAATGTCCCCAGGATGACGCCCCAATTGGCCCAGCGGCTTGGCGCCTCAAAGGTGATCTTCACTTCCTGCAAGCGCTCTGGCTCGACACCCAGCAGCAGAAGTGTATCCGTCAGACTGACGTTTTCCTCCTTGCGGAGGACGCCGATTTTGGAACGGTTGTGGTACGAGACTTCCAGTTCATCTCCCCTGACGGTAATCGATTTGACCTCACCGCCGTTGATCTGAGTGACCAACTGGTTCAGGTCATCGATGTCCACCTTGTTGATGGCATCGCTGTTACGGGAGATGGAGAAGAGCAGAAAGGCGCCCAGTGCGCCGAGGAGGATGATGTAGACTAATCCGTTTCTCAAGGTAGGTGAACCCATAGTGGTGTATTGGTTAGGATAGGAGAATGGGGAAACACTATCATTTTACCACAGAATGGCGGTCAAAGCGTGTTCGTCCAACGCGTGTGTTTCCGATCAGATTATCCCACAGGCTGTGGCCGGGGCACCGTAGCCGATATTCCCGTGGCGACGGGAGCGCGGGGTGACGGAGGTATGAGATTTTACATTTTCGGTGGTACGGTTTGCCGGCATGGTGCGTCTGTCTAGATGAATCCATCCACTCTCCGAACTTCAGGAGGTTCTGAATGATGAACAAGCAAGCAAATCCCCGTGTTTTTCTGGCATTGTTGCTCGCGATACTGGCATTCGTGTTGGCCGCAGGTGTCGTCTTCGCCGAAGGCGATGTGACTCCCGAAGCGGTCGATGTAACTTTCACCGGTCCCATCCAGGAGAAGGGCCCGATTCCGGGAGAATGGGTTATCGGTGAACACACCGTACAGGTAACGGAGCGCACGCGCTTCCATCCGGCGCCGGAAGAAATGCAGGTGGGTGACATCGTTCGCGTGGCGGCCTTCCCCCGCGAGGGCAAGCTGTGGGCGGTAGCCATCGTCAAACCGGGGCCTCGTCCCGTGCATTTTAGGGGTAAGATCGAGCGCATGGAAGAGAGTCTGTGGATCGTGGGCGGCAGGCGGGTCATCATCACACCCGAAACGGAAATCGGTGGCGATCCGCCTGACGTGGGGGACATCGCAGCAGTGTGGGGCCATGCCGGCGATGAAGGCGTTGTCGCCAAGCGGATCCTCGTCAAGGATGCGCAGCCGCGACCGGTTCGCTTCCGAGGCAAGGTGCTGGCCATCGAAGACGGTGTGTGGAAGATCGACACGGCGGAAGGGGAACGCACGGTGCACGTCAACGAGGACACGCGCATCGTCGGTGACCCGGGCGTGGGCGATTGGGTTGGCGTCAAGGGCGTCCTGCTGGATGACGGCTCGGTCCTGGCGCATCTCATCGTGAAACTGGAGCCCGACCAGAACCGCACCAAATTCGCCGGCTTCGTGGCCGAGATCCTGCCCACACCCGCGGTCGTACCGGGCGAGGTGGTATGGCTGGTGAAACTGCCGGCGTATGGCCAGCATTCCGAACAAAGCTGGGTGGTGCATGTGACCGCCGATACCGAGATCAATGTACCGCCCGAGTCGGTGGAGGTCGGTGACTGGGTGAAAGGCTTCGGTACGGAACAGGAAGACGGCTCGGTGCTGGCCAAGCTGGTGCGGGTCACGCGCCCTCCTCGTGTCTCCTTCCACGGTGAGGTAACGGAGATCCCCGACCCCACCTCGACGGGATTCCCCAAGGGCTGGTGGACCATCGGTGGCGTGCATGTGTTGGTCGATGAACAAACCGAGATCCGCGGGGATATTCCGCAGTTGGGCGAACAGGCCGCAGGCTGGGGCGAATTGCTACCCGACGGCGGCGTCCATGCCCGGCTGCTGGTGGGGCATCCGCATCCCACCCAACCCTAAACACCATTTCACCTTTCAACCCCACGCGCACAGTTCACCCCTCCCCACCGTTTTCGGGGAGGGGTGCTTGTTTGAGGATGAGGGCCGGTCGCGGTTCTCAGACCATTCGCATGCCCGGTTCCGGGCGCCAGGAACGAAGCACCTTCATATAGTTGGCGCGCTCGAAGGCGGCGGGTTCGGCGCAATGTTGTTGGCTCATACTCCCCTGCATCTGCGCGATGGAGACATACTCATGCTCTTCCATCCATAGTTTGAGATTGGCCAGGACTTCCGAAATATATTCCGGCCCCCGTCTAAGCAACGCCGAAGCCATCATGGCGACTTTGGCACCGGCCATCATGGCCTTGAGGACCTCGAGGTGTGAGTGGACCCCACCGGTGATGGCGAAGTCGACGTCGATACGGCCGTAGAGGATCGCCACCCAGCGCAGGGGCAGTCGCAGGGCGATAGGCTCGCTGAGTACCAGGTGGGGGTAGACCTCCAGTTGCTCGAGGTCGAAATCGGGCTGGTAGAAGCGGTTGAAGAAGACCAGGCCCTGGGCGCCGGCCGCGGCCAGCCGATAGGCCATGTTGGCCGTGGAGCTGAAATAGGGACTGACCTTGACCGCCACAGGGATGTTGACGGCCTGACATACAGTCTTGACATCGTTGACGTACATCTCCTCCACGGCCGCGCCGGTCATGGCCGGGTCGGTAGGGATGTAGTAGATGTTCAGTTCCAGGGCATCGGCTCCCGCCTCCTCGATCTTGCGGGCGTAGTTCATCCAGCCACCCGCCGAGACACCGTTCAGGCTGCCGATGATGGGGACATCCACCGCTTCCTTTGCCCTGCGAATGCGGTTCAGATACTCGTCGGGTCCCACGCCAAAGGTGGCGAGATCGGGAAAGTAGCTCAGTGCCTCTCCGTAGCTCTCGGCGCCATGGGTGAGATAGTGGTCAAGCTGTTGGCTTTCCTGGGTGATCTCTTCCTCGAAAAGGGAGTACATGACGATAGCTGCAGCACCGGCATCCTCCATCCTGCGAATACCGTCCAGGGACATGGAGAGGGGAGAGGCCGAAGGCACAATGGGGTTCTTCAGGGTCATGCCCAGATAGGTGGTCGATAGGTCCATGATCTTACCTGCTTGCGAGATGGGTGAGGGGCCGGGCTCGCCGTCCGGCCCCTGTCTTCGTGCCGATGATTCAAACCTGTTGGGCGGCCAACTGCTCGTACTTGTGCCAGCGTTCGTTGACCGCCTCCTGGGCTTCTTTGAGCAGTTCTTCGGCCACGCGCGGGTTGCTGCGCAGCAACATGCGGTAGCGGGTTTCGTTATAGACGTAGTCCTGCAGCGGTCGCTTGGGCGGCCGGGAATCCAGTTGCAAGGGGTTCTTCCCCTGGGCCTTGCGCCGCGGGTCGAAGCGGTAGAGGGGCCAGTAGCCGGTTTCCACCGCCAGCGCCTGCTGGGTCAGCCCTTTGGCCATATCGATGCCATGGGCGATGCAGTGGCTGTAAGCGATGATCAGCGAGGGACCCTCATAGGACTCTGCCTCGATAAAAGCGCGTACCGTCTGGGCATCCTTGGCCCCCATGGCCACGGTGGCTACGTAGACGTTGCCGTAGCTCATGGCCATCATACCCAGGTCCTTCTTGGGGGTGGGTTTGCCGCCCGCGGCGAATTTGGCCACTGCGCCCAGGGGCGTGGCCTTGGAGGCCTGGCCACCGGTATTGGAATAGACCTCGGTATCCAGGACCAGGACGTTCACGTTGCGGCCACTGGCCAGCACGTGATCCAGACCGCCGTAGCCGATGTCGTAGGCCCAGCCGTCGCCACCGATGATCCACACGCTCTTGCGTACCAGCACATCGGCCAGGCTGTAGAGGTCCCGAGCCCGCGGGTCGTCGAGGCCTTGCAGGCGGGCTTTCAGTTCGGCCACCCGCTGGCGTTGGGCACTGATGCCCGCCTCGTCGCTCTGGTCGGCGTTCAGCAGGGCCTCTACCAGCTCGGCACCGATCTGATCCTGCAGCCTGCGCAACAGCTCGCAGGCGTACTGATGCTGCTTGTCCAGGGTCAGGCGCATGCCCATGCCGAACTCGGCGTTGTCTTCGAACAGGGAATTGCTCCAGGCAGGACCTCGGCCTTCCTTATTCACCGCCCAGGGTGTGGTGGGCAGGTTGCCGCCGTAGATGCTGGAGCAGCCGGTGGCATTGGCGATGAGGGCGCGGTCGCCGAAGAGCTGGCTCAGCAGCTTGACGTACGGGGTTTCCCCGCAGCCCGCGCAGGCACCGGAGAATTCGAACAGAGGCTCGAGAAGCTGGACGTTCTTGACGCTGTTGAAGGTGAGGCCGTTGCTGCGCGGGACCTCGGGCAGCTTCAGGAAGTAGTCCCAATAGACGCGGCCCTGTTCGCGGAGGGGCAGTTGCGGGGCCATGTTGATGGCCTTGCGCCCGGCCTGCTGCTTGTTCTTGGCCGGGCAGGCCTCCACGCACAACGTGCAGCCCGTGCAGTCCTCCACCGCGACCTGCAGAGTGTATTGCTTGCCCGGATACTCCTTAAAGCGGGCGGGTGCGTAGAGGAAACCCTCCGGCGCGTCGGCCAGCGCTTCTTTGTCTACCAACTTGCTGCGAATCACCGCGTGCGGGCAGACGAGTACACACTTGCCGCACTGGATGCACACGTCGGGATCCCACACCGGCACTTCGAGGGCGATATTCCGCTTCTCCCAACGGGTGGTTGCCGAAGGATAGGTGCCGTCGGGGGGCAGAGCACTGACGGGCAGGGAATCCCCTTCGCCCGCCAGCATTTTGGCCGTCACTTTCTGCACGAATTCGGGCGCCTCGGGCGGGACGATAGGCGGCCGTTCGATGGTGC
>RFJM01000434.1 GCA_003694905.1 Caldilineae bacterium | reverse complement strand
TGTGACGGGCGAACCGCCCAGCCACCGGCCGTTGATGAGTTATCTACGCGGGAAGTACGGCGAGTTGTACGATCTCTAGCCCGCGCCGATAGGAGGAGATAGCTTCAACTCAGCGCCCCTTGCGGCGCCTCGGCCGCAGGGGCTCTGCCGATCCACAGGGGCAGGCGCGATAGGGCCCCTGGCACGCGCGCGGCAGGCCGGCGCAGGCATCTGCAAGGCCTTGGGAAGGAAGGTCTGCGGGGGCGGGTTACGAAATCGTCATATCAGATTCACCGAGATGTAACATCACGGTCCTATAATTACCAACGGCGCAGGCGCGCGACAAGTGCCCGCGACGCGATTTGCCGTTCAGATCTGATACTGCAATCATCCCAATAGTCTTCCAAATCCTGAGGAGGTCACGAGATGAAACGCAAGGCCCTTCTAAATCTTTCGGTTGTTGTCGCCATGTTCTTGCTTCTGCTGCCCGGTCAGGTGTGGGCACAATCGGGCTCGACGACCAGCGATCCGACAGCATTGGTTCTGGCCACCGACTATCCCGATATCGTCGTCGGCCAGGGAGACTCGATTTCCATCCCCCTGACCCTGCAGACCGGTTCCGAACCCCAGATCGTAGAACTGGAGCTCTTGAACCTGCCGGAGGGATGGACCGCGACGTTTAAGGGTGGTTCAAAGGTGATCCAGTCCGCCTATGTCTTACCCGACAAGGACACCAAAGTCACCCTGAAGCTGGAACCACCGGCCACCGTCAACCCCGATACGTACCGCTTCACGGTGGTTGCCCGAGGTGAGGGCACGACGCAAAGACTGCCCGTGTCCGTGACGATCCAGGAAAAGGTTCCGCCCAGCCTGTCGTTCACGACCGATCTGCCTGTGATCCAGGGCAGCGCCAACACCACCTTCCGTTTCAGCACCAGACTGAAGAACGAAGGTGATGAAGATGTCGACGTGAATCTGATTGCCCAGGCTCCGGATGGCTTCTTGATCAAGTTCAAGGTGAGCGGCAAGGAAGTCACCAGCATCCCCCTGGAAGCGAATCGCACCAAGACCGTTTCTGTAGAAGCCAAGGCTTTCATGGAGGTACCTGCCGGTGATTATCCCATCAAGGTGATGGCTCAGGGCGATAACGTCGAAGCGAGCCTGGACCTGGCCGCGCGTGTGACCGGTCAGCCTGAACTGACCATCTCGGCGCCCGACGGACGGCTTTCGGCCAAAGCAGAGGCCGGCAAGGAGACCTCGCTGAGCCTGGTGGTCTACAACAAGGGGACCGCGGCGGCCCATGCCATCAAGATGAGCTCTACACAGCCGCAGGGTTGGACGATCGAGTTCGATCCCGATCAGATCCCGCAGCTCGAACCGGGCCAGCAGACGGAGGTGACGGCCAAACTGCGGCCCGCGGACAAGGCTATTGCCGGCGACTACATGGTTCAGATCAAAGCTCGCCCCGAGGAATCGGTCACGACCGAGCAAGTCGATTTCCGCATCACCGTCAATACCTCGACTCTGTGGGGTGTCATTGGCATCGGCCTGATCGCCGTAGCTGTGGCCGTGGTGGCGATTGCCGTCGCCCGCTTCGGCCGCCGCTAAGGCGGAAGGAGGTGGTGCCATGAGCAGAGAGTACGTCATCGAAACCAAGGGCCTGACCAAGCGCTACAACAGCGTCACCGCCGTTGATCATCTCGATCTACGGGTGCAGCGCGGCGAGGTCTACGGCCTGCTGGGCCCCAACGGCTCGGGCAAGACCACGACCATCCTCATGCTACTGGGTCTGACCGAGCCCACTTCGGGGCAGGTACGGGTCTTGGGCATGGACCCCGCTCGCTCACCCCTGAAAGTCAAGGCCCGCACCGGTTATATGCCCGATGAGGTGGGGTTCTACGACGAACTGACTGCCCGCGAGAACCTCATCTACATCGCCAAACTGAACGGCATCCCCCGTGACGAAGCCTATCGGCGTATCGACGAGGCGCCTGAGCGCATGGGGCTGGCCGATGTACGGGACCGGCCTGTGGCCACCTTCTCGCGTGGTATGCGCCAACGCCTGGGCGTGGCCGATGTCCTCATCAAGCAGCCCCAGCTCATCATCATGGATGAGCCTACCCAGGGGCTGGATCCCGAGGCTGCCCGCGAGTTCCTGGAGATCATCCGGGGGCTCAAGCAGGAAGGGATCACAATCCTGCTTTCCTCACACCTGCTACACCAGGTTCAGGCGGTGTGCGATCGCGTTGGCCTGTTCAGCCGCGGTCGCAAGGTGCTGGAAGGCACGGTGAGCGAGCTGGCCCGGCAGGTGTTGGGCAGCGCCTACCGCATCCACATCCAGGTGGAGGGCGATGCACCTGATCTGCCGCAGGCGTTGCAGCACATCCCCGATGTGACGCACGTGCAGCACAACGGGGACGGCCACTACGCCATCGAGGCTGCACGCGACCGTCGTGCCGCCGTAGCCAATACGGTGGTAGCCGCCGGCGCCAACCTGATCGCTCTGAACATGGAGACCCTGAGCCTGGATGACATCTACGCCCAGTACTTCAAGGAGGTGGAGCATGGCAGCAAGAACTGAGACTCTGGCACAGGTCGGCAAGCGTGAGGGCTCCCCCTGGACAGGGTTGTGGGCGGTGGTGGCCAAGGAGATGGCCGACCATCTTACCAGTGCCCGCATGCGCATCCTCGAGGTGCTCATTGTCCTCACTGCGGTGGGGACGGTCTATGCCGCCATCCGTAACATCCGTGATGCCACCTCCAACTCGAGCTCCTTTCTCCTGCTGAAGCTGTTCACCACGGCCCAGGATCCCCTTCCTGCCTTTGCCGGCTTCCTCGGCTTTCTCATTCCCCTCATCGCCATTGCCCTGACTTTTGACGCCATCAACGCCGAGTTCAACCGCCGTACGATGTCCAGGGTGCTGGCCCAGCACCGGGTTCCGCTGGCCGTCAACCAGGTGGAGTATCATCTGCTTGAGCGT
>RFJM01000433.1 GCA_003694905.1 Caldilineae bacterium | reverse complement strand
TCGTAGGGCTCGCCCCGTTTCTGGCGCACGCGGATCACGTCAATGGGCGTGCCACGCGCGGCCCAGACGTTGTTGTAGTTGATGCCGGCGGCCATGACGGCGATGAGCACCTCGTGGGGTTTGAGCTCAGGGACATCAATCTCTTCGATTTGAAACGCTGTCCGCGGATCACCGAAGCGATCCTGGCGGATGACCTGTGCGAACATCTTCTTCGGGACCTCGCCGAGGGGCGGCAAGGAACCAATCGGAACCAAATCGGACATCAACGCACCCTCCCTTACGTGCCATATCACTTGCCAGTCAACATGCCCCCTGTGGGGCTCGGTGAAGCATGAAAATGCAGGGCGATCAAGATATTGGTGAGCTGGCCGGCCTTGCCTTTCAGTGCATGTTATCACTGTCTCAGTGAATTGTCAACCACGGGGGCGATGGCGGCCGCTTCCTTGTTGCTGGTTCGAAATCCTGTATAATCTACGCGTCAATATCCCGCTATTGAACCGGGAACTCTCAGGAGGTACCAATTCATGGCAACGCAGGAAGAAGTGGCCCGCTACAGGGCCAATCTACAGGCAGAGATCGACAGTGCTGCGCTTTATCGAGCCCTGGCGGAAGTGGAGGGTCAGCCGGCACTTGCGAAAGTCTACCGCCGGCTGGCGACCGTCGAGGAGCAGCATGCCCACTTTTGGGCGGAACGACTTCGCGATGCCGGCGTGGCCGTTCCACCCCCGCGACCGAGCTGGCGATCGCGAATACTGGCCTGGCTGGCCAGACACTTCGGGCCACAGTTTGTGCTGCCCACACTCATCGACATGGAGCAGGCGGATACCCACGGCTACGTGGCGCAGCCCGAAGCCAGTTCCACCCGGCTGCCGGTGGAAGAGCAGTCGCACGGGCGGGTACTCCAGGCCATTGTCAGCGCGACGCGGAGCGGCCTGGAAGGCGCAACCATCGCGAGACTGGAAGGCCGGCACCGGGCTGTCGGCGGCAATGCATTGCGGGCCGCCGTGCTGGGCGCGAACGACGGCCTCGTCTCGAACCTCAGCCTGGTCATGGGCGTTGCTGGGGCAGATCTCTCAAACCAGGCGATCCTGATTACCGGCCTGGCCGGGTTGCTGGCCGGCGCCATCTCCATGGCCCTGGGTGAGTGGCTCTCGGTGCAGAGTTCGCGGGAACTCTACCAGCACCAGATTGAGATTGAAGCGGAAGAAATCGCTGCGGTACCAGAAGAGGAAGCGGAGGAACTCGCCCTGATCTACCAGGCGAAGGGCCTGCCAGAGGACCAGGCACGGACACTCGCAGCCCGATTGATCGCGGATGAGGCCAGTGCACTGGACACGCTGGCCCGAGAGGAGCTGGGAATCGACCCCGAGGAACTGGGAGGGTCGGCGTGGGAAGCCGCCGGCGCCTCCTTCCTGCTGTTCGCCATGGGGGCCATCGTGCCTGTGGCTCCTTTTGCCTTCCTGTCAGGGTTGACAGCCGTGGTAGTCAGCCTGGGTCTGAGTGCGCTGGCCCTCTTTCTGATCGGGGCCGCGATTACGCTGATGACAGGTCGCGGTGTCCTCTTCTCCGGCATGCGGCAGGCCCTGTTCGGGCTGGCTGCAGCCGGCGTCACCTACGGGATCGGCTGGATCATGGGGGTGTCGTTGGCCGGCTAGCGCGTGTCAGGACTTTCCCCTACAACGGCTCCGTAGGAATTACGGAGCCGTTTTTTCGTGTTCCGTAATCCCCCACCAACCATTTCGCCCCCAAAATCCGGGTCTTCTACTCTTCACAACCGGCGGTGAGAGTTTTATACTGATGTAGAATTCGGTGTCCGAGTGGATCGGAAAGCGGCTGCCACCTGATTGGCACCACATGTCTGTGAAACGCAAAACGCGACAACAACAGATACCGCACCTCGCGTTTTGCGTTTCACGCTGTTCGCCGGCCATGAGATCACATCAACATCCTCGTTCCGACGCCGATTGTGCTTCGTGAAATCATGATCAGAGAGGAGTGGCGATATGAATGAAACCCTGACTGTCGAAACCGCCCCCGACCCCGGGGATCTGGAGTCGCGCCGGCGGTTCCTGGGCAAGTTCGCCAGCGCGGTCTTCGCCGGCCTGGTCGCGCCGGCGGTGCTGCAAATGGAGACCCAGGACGTCGCTGAGGCGGCTGAGGCTCCTGCAAATGGATCCACGCCACCTGCGCCGAATCGACCTGCTGCCCACGGGGCCGACCCCCTTTCCGAGGGAGGCAGCGTCATCGACCGCATGTTGGATGACCTGCAAGTCGCGTTGGAGAAGCGGGCTCAGGGCGAGAAGGTGCGCTTCGGCATGGTGGTGGACCTGCGCAAGTGCACCGGCTGTCGGGCCTGCACCGTCGCCTGCAAAGCCGAGAACGTGACGCCGCCCGAGGTCTCCTACAACGTGGTACTGGAGCAGGAGACAGGAACCTTCCCCAACGTCCGGCGCATGTTCATGTACAAACCCTGCTTCCACTGTGGGAATCCGCCCTGCACGCCGGTCTGCCCCGTAGCGGCGACCTGGAAACGGGAGGAAGACGGCATCGTGGTCATCGACTACGACCGCTGCATCGGCTGCCGCTATTGCCTGACGGCGTGCCCTTACGGCTCCCGGTTCATCGACCTGGGGCTGAGCTACACCGATCCGCCCCAACCCTACGAGACCACCACATCGCCTGAATACGGCCAGAACCGGGTCCGCGGTCGCAACCGATCGCCGGTGGGCAATGCCCGCAAGTGCCATTTCTGCATCCATCGGGTCTACGAAGGGATGCTGCCGGCCTGTGTCGAAACCTGCATCGGTCGGGCCATCCACTTCGGCGATCTGGATGATCCGAAGAGCCTGGTCTCCCAACTGCTGGCGTCGGAGGAGGCAATCCGACTCAAGGAAGAACTGGGCACCGAACCGAATGTCTACTACCTGATCTAGCACTCGTCGCCTGATCCTGTGGGAGGTATGCATACCATGTCGTACAGGAAACCGTTGACATACATCTTCTGGGCCGTCGTGCTGGCCGCAACCGCCATTGGCCTGGGGGCGGCTGCCGTAAGGGCCTATCGGGGCCTGTCGGTGACCAACCTCAACTATGTGGTCCCGTGGGGCCTGTGGGTGGCCTTCTACATCTACTTCATCGGTCTGTCCGCCGGCTCGTTCCTGCTGAGCACCCTGATCTACGTTTTTGGGGTGGAGCGGTTCGAGCGCGTGGGTCGCGTGGCGCTTTTCTCCGCCCTCATGGCCCTCATCGCCGGCCTGTTCTTCGTGCTCATCGACCTGGGTCACATGGAACGGTTCTGGAC
>RFJM01000432.1 GCA_003694905.1 Caldilineae bacterium | reverse complement strand
GACCCCCACGCCCACGGCTACACCCATCCCCTGTCCACAGGGTTGCCCCTATCCCGTCGCAGGCTGTGAGATCAAGGCCATCTTTGCGCGGATCGACGGCACCCCCCTCTACGTGCTACCTGAGGACGAGTTCTACCCCCTGCGCGAACCAGACCTTTGGTTCTGCACCGAAGAGAGCGCGCGTCGAGCAGGCTGGCAGCATTGGGGCGAATGACAGGGGTGAAGCCGAGATTGCGCCCTACTGTCACACACGCAAACGCTCCACCGAAAAGACGTTGGGCACGCGCTCGATCTGGTGCATCACCCTCGTCAACTGCTCGGCATCCTTCACATCGATGGTGAGAATCATGGAAGCGAAGGGGCTCTTCTTATTGGTCTGCGTGGTGGTGGAACTGATGTTGATGCCGTTGGCGGCCACGACGCTGGTTACATCTCGCAGCAGACCGGCCCTGTTCCATGCCTTGACAATGATGGGCACCGAGTAGGTTGGTGTCTCGAAACCCCACTCGACCTGAATGAGACGTTCCGGCTCGTTTCGGTTGAGGATGTTCTTGCAGTCGGCCCGGTGGATGGTGATACCGCGGCCGCGGGTGATGTAGCCGACAATGGGCTCTCCCGGCAGAGGATTGCAGCACTGGGCCATGCGAGTGAGAAGACCCTCAACGCCCCGTACCGTCACTTCGTCTCCCGGTCTGGCCCGCGGGGGTACGGCGATCTCTGGGATCAGGGATTGCAGATCGGGCGGGGGTTCCTCTTCCTCCGCCTCCCGCTGCTTGAGGGTGATCAACCTGCCGGCGATGCGCTCGGTCGAGATGTCGCCGTAACCGATGGCCGCAAAGAGATCGTCTACATTCTCGAAATCGAAGACCTGGGCGATTTCCTCGTAGCTGACGGAACGTAGCTTGTGCTGTTTGAGTAGCCGGTCTAACGCCTGTTTGCCGGCCACGATATTCTGCTCGCGTTTCTGCTTGCGAAACCAGGCGCGGATCTTGGAACGGGCGCGCGAGGTGCGAACGTAACCCAGGTGGGGATTCAGCCAATCTCGCGACGGCCCCCCGCGCTTGGCCGTGATGATCTCTACCCGATCTCGATTTTGTAGCTTGTAGTCGAGCCGCACCATCTTGCCGTTTACACGCGCTCCCCGGCAGCGGTGCCCCACCTCGGTGTGGATGTAGTAGGCGAAGTCAATGGGCGTCGAGCCGCTGGGCAGGCTCAGCAGATCCCCTTTGGGTGTGAACACGTAAACCCGATCGCCGAAAAGGTCGGTGCGCAGGCTTTCGACCATCTCGGTGGCGTCCTTGGTTTCCTCTTCATAGCTCACCAGGGCCCGCAGCCAGGCAACCTTGTTGGCGAATTCGGCGTCATAGCGTCCGCCACCCTCCTTGTAGCGCCAGTGTGCCGCGACCCCCTGCTCGGCCATTTCGTGCATCTCCCGCGTGCGGATCTGCACTTCCATGTGCACGCCTCCCGGCCCGATCACGGCCGTGTGTAAAGATTGATAGCCGTTCTCCTTAGGCCGGGCGATGTAGTCGTCGAATTCCCCGGGTATCGGCGTCCAGCGGGTGTGCACCAACCCCAGCACCGTGTAGCAGTCCGTCACCGATTTGGTAATCACGCGAAAGCCGTGGATATCGTAGACTTCTTCGAAGGGAATGCCCTTGCGCATCATCTTGCGCCAGATGGAATAGATATGCTTGGGCCGTCCGCTCACTTCCACCTCGATCCCCGCCTCACGACAGTCCTTTTCGATCATCTCGATGACCCGCTTTACGAATCGTTCGCGACCACGCCTCCTCTGGGCGATTTTCTTCTTGAGCTGGTCGTAGAGTTCGGGTTCCAGATGGCGAAACGCCAGATCTTCCAGCTCCCATTTGATCTGCCACATGCCCAGGCGGTTGGCAACCGGGGCGAAGATATCCATCGTCTCCTGGGCAATGCGCTTGCGCTTGTCCTTATTTTCGATGGCGTCCAGGGTGCGCATGTTGTGCAGGCGGTCGGCCAGCTTGATGACCAGAATCAGGGGATGTTCGACCGAGCTCATGAACAGCTGGCGCATGTTTTCGGCCCATTCTTCCTGGCGCGAGGGTGTAGATGGTCGCGAACCCCCGTTGCTGGAGGCCGGCCCCGGTACCGTTCCACCGTGACTGTCCGTCGGCTCGAGCTCGCGGGCCGTCTGCTTCGAAAGCTTGGTCACACCGATGACCAGGTCCCGTACCTTGGTGCCGAACAAAGCCTCGATGGTCTCGGGCGGACAGCCGCAATCTTCCACCACATCATGAAGCATACCCGCGGCAATGGTCTCGGCATCGCTGCGCAGGTCGGCGAGGATATCGCACACGGCCAGCGGGTGGGTGATGTAAGGGTCGCCCGAACTGCGAAACTGACCTTCATGTTGTTTGGCCGCGAAATCGTAGGCCAGCCGCACAAGGGCGCGGCCGTCTTCACTCAGATAGTCGAGCTTTGCCAGTAGTTGATCGATAGTCGGAGGAAAATACTTGGTCATAAGACCGCCTGCCCGTGGCTGGGCAGCAACAAACTGGTTTGCACACCTCCCATGGGGTGGTGGGTTGGACACGTTGTGTTGGATGTGGCCGAACCGGCCGCCCCGGGTGGTTAATACAAATCCAGGGACGCTTGTGACGACGTCCCCGGTGACTGACGTTTTTATTATAGCGCAGATCGGGCCGAACTCATAGCGACCCGCCTGCCAGGGGTGCGTGTGAAATAGGGGCAGCCGGTGGGCCAGGCTGGTAAGGGTCCTCCCTGCAAGAGGGGTGCGGGGGAGCGCCCCCGCATCCGCGGCCCCGGCCTACCAGACCGAGCCGCCGGAGTTTCAGCTTCTCGGGCCGGGCTGGATGTGGGACAGGCTTTCCAGCCTGTCCCACAT
>RFJM01000431.1 GCA_003694905.1 Caldilineae bacterium | reverse complement strand
GACCTCGCGCACGCCCGCAAATAGCCCTTCGCCTTCGGCGCGCAGTCGCTCCAGCAGGTCGTAGCGAGCCTGCAATGCCCGCAACTGCGCATCCAGCTCCGCGCGCTGGGCATCCAGTTCCGCGCGCTCGCGGATGTGTTCCTGTTGGCGCCGTTCAGCCTGTTTGTGTCGCTCCCGCAGTTCCCCGAGTTGCTGGCCCAGGGCATGCAGCCGCTCGGAGATCTGCCGGTATTCCTCCTCGAAACGGGCGGCCTCGGCCGCGGCGACTTCGGCCTCCTCCAGCGCTTTCTGGCGTTCTGCCTTCAGGGCCTGGCGCTGTTCCCTGGCCTGTTCCACCCGGCTCTGGCGATCGCCCAGGCGGGTGGTGAAGTCGAGATGGCGGCGCTGGGCCTCTGCCAGTTCGGCTTCGGTCCGAGCCAGCGCCTCTTGCTGGGCCTGAAGCGCGACCTGGGCTTTGGCCAGCTGGGCCTGATGCTCCTCGCGCTGGGCCCAGACGGCCGCCAGGGCGTCTTCGGCCGCTTGAAGCTGCTGTTGCTCACCCTCTCGCCGTTCCTCCAGGAGCTCGATCTCCTGGCGCAGCCGCGACAGGTCGGAACGCAGTGCGCGCAGGCGCTCGCGAGCAACCGCCTGTTCCTGTGTCAGACGTGCGCGATCGCTTTCGTATTCGGCCAACTCTCTGCGCCACGCTGCCAACTGGGAGCGCAGTTCGGTTTGCCGCGCCCGCAACGCGGCCGTTTGTCGATTGTACTCCTCGATGCGCGCTTTGCTGTTTTCGATGACCTTTTGCCAGTGCTCCACTGCGGCCCGCGCGTCGACCAGTTGACTCAATGCCTCGTGCCAGCTATAGCCGTACCAGGTCCGCAGGAGCTCGCGCAGTTCGTTGCTGATCTCCTGATGTTGCCGCGCTTTTTCGGCCTGTCGCTCCAGCTGGCGCAGTCGTGGGGCGATCTCGGCGATGATGTCACGCACGCGGGCAAGGTTGTCCTGGGTTCTTTCCAGCCGGTCCAGGGTCTGGCGGCGTTTGGTTCGATAGAGGGTTATGCCGGCGGCCTCTTCGAACAGGGCGCGACGATCTTCGGGCTTCTGGGCCAGGGCCTGGTCGATCATGCCCTGGCCGATGACGGTATGGGTACGCCGTCCCAGCCCTGACCGGTCGAGCAATTCATGGACATCACGCAGGCGCACCTTGTTGCCGTTGAGAAAGTATTCGTTTTCGCCGGAGCGATAGGCGCGACGGCCGATGACGACCTCGTCGAAATCGATGGGCAGCCAGTTGTCGGAATTGTCCAGGGTGATGACGGCCTCGGCCATCCCCATGCGCGGCCGTTCGCTGGAGCCGTTGAAGATCATGTCTTCAGTCCTCTTGCCGCGCATGACGGAGTAGGCCTGTTCACCCAGTACCCAACGAATGGCGTCGGCGATGTTGCTCTTCCCGCTGCCGTTGGGTCCTACAATGGCGGTAATCCCGTCGTTGAAGACAATGTCGGTCTTGTTGGCGAAGGTTTTGAAGCCGTGGAGATGGATTTTTTTCAGACGCATGGGGGGACGTTTTGGGGGAAGTGGGGGAAGTTGAGGAATCAGAAGAGGAGGAGATGGAGTAAGGCCCGGTTCAAGGGTGCCAGGAAAGCATGAATGAGTGCGGCCAGCCCCAGGCCGGTAAGGCCCATCAGGAGCAGACGTCGCCGTAGAGGAGTCAGCAGAGCGTTTACATCACCTGTGAGGATAGGTTCGGCCAGGACGGCGCCGAGAAGGATTTGGGCGGCGGCTTCCACCCACGTCCAGAGGGGAATTCCCAGGAAGACGGCGATGATGTGAGGTGCGTTCAAGAGATTGGCCGTCCACAGACCGAGGATGGCCAGGGCACGGGCGCCTGTGATGAGAGGGATGAGGCCGGCGCTAAGAGCACCGCCGAAGAGGAGCACTCCGGTCCGGCGCATCAGCAAAGGCAGCCAGGAGCCGGGATCCTCCACAGGCGTGACATCGCCTCGAATCCATTGCAATTGCTGCACATTGTACTCGATACTGCCCGGAACCGCGAACTGGGCCGAGGCGCTGAAGACCCGGCCCGCAAGCACCGCACCGAGAAACAATATGACCGCCCAGAAGATGAGCAGGCGCACTGCTACATCCACGCGAGCATGGCGCAATGTCCAGATCAAGAAGGGCCAGAGGACAAGGGCATTGAGCAGAGGCATCAGCAGGGCCTGGCGCAGGAGAAAGCCGCTGATCTGGGTGAACAACAGGCCCAGAAATATGAGGAGATAGATCAGGGGATCGGTACCGAGGATACGGCTCATGGAGATGGTTCGGGCCAGGAGGGGGCAGATGGTGCCCCTGCAAAGGATGGGGAACGCCTACGTCTGGGTTCTCTCCAGCCAGAGACGCAGGGCATGCGCCACCCGCTCCCACCCTCTGGATTGCTGCAGGTCGGCATCTAGTCCCTGGAAGAGGTGACACGTCAGGTTGGGCCGGAAAGATAGCAGTTGCGCCCACAGACGTGCTTGTTCGCCCAGGGCAATCCACATGGGGTACGGGGGTGGAGTGAGGCAGAGGGTGAGGAGTTGGCGCAGGGAAGGAGCCAGGAGGGCAGCGATAGGGGGAGTAAGCTCGCCGCGCAGGAGGAAGGGAGCCGCGCCTGCGTCCGCTACGGTCGGAGGCAGGGGAGAGATTGCGCTCTCGTCTTGAAGCCCGGCGGCGATCTGTAGTCGGCCGTGCGAGTCGGCAAGAGCAAGGCAAACGGCATAACCGCGCGCCCGAAAATAGGCAAGGAAGTGGTCCCAACGATCAGGACGGGCATCCTGTGGAGCAAGGAAGAGCAGGGAAGGGCGAGGAGAGCTCATGCCTGCGATCACAGGGTCTGTCCGAGCGTCATGAGATCCAACTCACCCTTCTCCAGACGCTGGAGAGCATCGGCGGCAGCGGCCTGGGCAGCACGTTGCTTGCTGTTCCCCGTGCCCACGCCCAAGACGTTACGGCCGATGCGGACCTCGACGGTAAAGCTTTTGAGATGGTCGGGTCCGGAACTGGCAACGGTGACATACCGCGGGGTGTGGTTGAGTTCGGCTTGAGCCCATTCCTGCAAACGACTCTTGGCATCTTTGTGGATGCGTCCCTGCTGCAGGAGAGCCAGCTCCGGTTCCATGAAAGGCAGCAGGAACTGCCTGCACGCTTCCAGACCCTTGTCCACAAAAAGAGCACCCATCAGGGCCTCGAATGCGGCGCAGAGGATGGCATCCCGCTCGCGGCCGCCGTGTTCTTCCTCTCCCTTGCCCAGGAAGAGATACTGGCCCAGATGGATCTGCCGGGCGAAGCGAGCTAGCGTCTCGCGGCGTACGAGGCTGGCGCGCATGGCGGTCAGCGGTCCTTCCCGCTGCTCGGGAAAACGCTGATAGAGGAGATCGGCGACAATGAGGTCGATGACGGCGTCGCCCAGGAATTCCAGGCGCTCGTTGTCGGCGTGCAACAAAGGCGATTCGTTGAGGGAAGAGCGGTGGGTGATGGCGCGGAGCAACAAACTCTTGTTTTCGAATTCCAGTCCGAGTTCTCGCTCGTATGCCAGGACGTGTGCCAGGGGATCAGATTGTCTTGAAGCCATGACCGGTGAGCAGGAGTACAACGGTATGATGAGGTTGGAGGGATGTAGCCAGGTGGGAGAGGGCGGCATAAGGAAGGGCAGCGGTCGGTTCGACGAAGAAGCCTTGGGCGACGAGCTGGCGGCAAGCATGCTCGATTTCTTCTTCGGGTACGGCGACCACACGGCCTCGGGTTTTCTTCACCGACTTCCACATGATATCGAGGAGAGGCGGGGTGGGTACTGCCACCCCGTCGGCAATGGTAGGAGATGCCCGGAACGTGTGGGGACTGTAGGTGCCGCGGCTGAGGGCATACAAGGGAGCGCAATTGGCGGCCTGCACGGCAACGAGCCGTGGGGGCTCTTCGATGAGTCGGGCCTTTTGCAGGGAACGGAATCCCCAGCGGAGTCCTCGCAGGAGTGTGCCGTTGCCGGTGGGCAGGACCACCCAGTGGGGTGCTCGGCGGCCCAATTGTTCCCAGATCTCCCAGGCTATGGTCTGCAGTGCCAGGGCGTAGCCGGGATGCCAGACATGGCTGGCGTAGAAGACTTCAGGCTCCTGGGCTGCTCGCTCCACAGCCCTGGCGACGTCATCGCGGTCGCCTTCTACCGGCACGACCTCAGCGCCGTAGCGTTGGATCTGGGCCAGCTTGGCCTGCGGGGCTGCGGCCGGCACGTAGACGCGCGCTCTGAGTTGAGCGCGCGCAGCATAGGCAGCCAGGGCAGCACCCGCATTACCCGAACTGTCGTCCACCAGGACTTGGGCATTGCCCACCAGATTGACCAGCATGGCAGCGCCCCGATCTTTGTAACTGCCGGTGGGGTTCAGGCTCTCGTTCTTGACAAAGAGCCGATAGGGGTGGCCGTCGAGGCTGAGCAGCGGAGTGCCCCCTTCTCCAAGCGTGATGGGTTCGTCGGGCAGAGGAGGAAGCATATGGCGGTAGCGCCACATGCCGGGGAAGATCGGTTCGACCAGGCTGGCGTCGAAGGGGATATGGTGGGCGGGCCGAAGGGCGCCCCGGCAGGTGGGGCGCGGGCAGCGCGGTTCGGCAGGAGGCCAGCGAACGGGCTGGTTGCAGATCGTACAGCGTAGCTGGAAGATTCTGTCAGGCATCGAACGGCTCCACGCGCCATTGTATCGGCTAGGCGAGGATGCCGCAAACGCTGCGGGCTGCGGTTCGCACCCGCAGCCAAGGTCTATATCGGACTCGTTGCCCGCCGCTACACAGTTTTACCTGTCCGGGTAGTTATAGGAGAAGGGTTTGCCCAGCCCTGCCCGTGGCGCCGGCTTCCCAGACCAGAGGCAACCGATGACCGGAAGTCAGCCTCTCGTAGGGCAGACTTTCTAGTCGGCCTGGACGGGCTCGAAAGCCCCTCCCACAAGGCGCAGTGACACGCAGGGCCGTTGATCTGACCGACGCAGGTCGGCCTCTAGCGCTCAACAACTGAAGGGGTGCGAGTTGACTCGGATAGTGCCACGGCCAGAAGGGGAAGTCACTGTTTGGACGGTTACGCTCCTTCTTCCTCGGCACAACGCGGACAATGTCTGGGGTCGTTTAGCTCCAGCAGATGTTTTGCGCACACGGCATACACTTCGACCCGTTCCACAAAGCCCCACCGCTTCGTTACCGAGGCCTCCAGGGCAATTTCATGGCAATTGGTCTCCCGCAAGATCCTGGGTACCGGACATGTGTCGCACAGCGGACGACGCCACGGACGTGAGTCTGGGTTCCGCTTGATAAGACGGCATTCCTCGTAATCGCGCCCGCGGAAAAAGTCCGCATAGTAGTATCGACAATTGACAGGATCGGAAGCTGGCATGATTGTAGATGGAAGAAGGAGCCCTGGGTTTCGCTCGCGTTCCGCGGCTAGAGAATGACCAGAAAAACCCCTAGCAGCGTGACCACAACGCCGAAGATCTCGTTGGGACCGGGTACTTCGCCCAGCAGCAGCACCCCCAGCAAGATACCGCCGGTGACTTCTTGCGTGGCGATGATGTTTACGTAGGTGGCATGAGTCCGGCGTAGCGCAGCGTTGTATAGGGTGTGCCCCAGGGCCAGGGGGAGCAAGCCCAGCCCCAGAAGGCTGAGGACGGCCAGGGGCGTATAGCCCGTCGGGGTGAAGGCAAGTGCGGCGGGAATGGCAGCCCAAATGGCTGCTGTGCCGTAGACAAAAGTGGCATAGCTAAACAGGCTGTATTGAGTACGTTGCCAGCGGCCGATGACACTGTAGAGGGCGTACATGATGGCCGAGCCCAATGCCAGCAGATCGCCCACCATCATCCTCCCTGTAAACCGGGGCTGAAACCCTGCCAGGATGCCGATCCCGACGGTCGCCAGCAGGATGCCGCCCCACTTGCGACGCGGGATCGCCTCTTTCAGAAAACGGGCAGAGAAGAGGGTGACAAAGACAGGAGCGGTATAGAGAAGAGAGAGGGTGTGGGCTATCGTGGTAAAGCTGAGCGAGGCAACGTAGAGAACGAAATGCAGGGCTGTCACCAAACCGAACAGCGTGAACTTGCGCCACTCGGCCAATGCCGCCCTGCCCGATTCTCCGACGGTTCGCATCGCCAGCGCCAAGGCCAGGGTTGCGATAAACAGGCGCCAGAAGGTGATCTCGTAACTGCTGAGAGTGCCTGCCCAACGGATGAATACCGGGCTCGTGGCAAAGAAAAGCACCGCGATGCCGGCATAGAGCAAGCCTCGGCCCGATGATGACAACACTGCGGCAGAGCGCATGGCGTGCGAGGGGAGCCCAGGGCGATAACAGAGACACCGAGGTTAAAGAAAAACGCCGCCGGCAGGCGACGCGGAAGGAATGGGAAGAGCGGCCCACTTAGAAACGGCCACTCGAAAATGCCCCCGCCACCAGCGAGAAAACCATCGTCAATACAATCAAGGCGCCGATCAGGTACCAGACATTGGTTTTCCAATCGCGTCGCTGCGGAGTCACTTTCTTCGCTCGTTTTCGACGACGAGTCATGATTGACCTCCTGCTTAGTTGGATGGACCTATAATAACACCGAACGCGGCAAAGACAAAAAGCCATCGCGAGTAGAGAGTACAGCGACCGCCGAGGGAAAGCAACACAAGGGACGGCGCGACCATGGCCATCGAGACCCCCCGCCGAGGGTTAAGCTTCTCAGCCGGGTGCGGCCCGTGCAAGGCGGCGAGAGCGCCCCTCAGAACGGAGCAGGGTTGTTGGCCACCGCGCCTTCCCTGACGCCGCTGGCCCCGCCAACGCGGCGTACCGCCCCTGGAGCCTGACCCGGTGTCAGTCCGTGTGCGCTGCCGCGTCGGTGCCAGACCACGATGTCGCCCTGCTCCGGTGCGCTATCCTTCTGCCACCGCCTGCAAACCCGCACGGTCCTTGATAACCAGCCGCTTGCGGCCGATCTCTACCAGCCCCTTGGACTTGAGATCGTTCAACACCTGTGTAGCCGTTTCCCGATAAGTGCCCACCATTTCGGCCAGATCTTGGTGCGTCATACCGACGATCTCATCCTCTTCGCCGGCCAGTCGCAAGAGCAATGAGGCAAGTCGCGCCGGAATCCCTTTGAAAGCCATATCCTCCAACCGGGCCTCGGCATCGCGCAAACGCCGGCCGGTAATCTCCAGAATGCGCAGTCCCACCTGTGGTCGCTGCAAGATGAGCCGCTCCAGGTCGGTGCGACTCATGACACATATGGTGCAGTCAGTCGTAGCCTCGGCAAATGTGTTGTGCATCCGTTGCCCCAGCAGTGCCATTTCGCCGAACAGGGAGCCCTTGCCGAGAGTAGCGATCACCAACTTCTTACCCTCCGGCGAAATACGATACAACTGGACCTGCCCCTCCTTGAGAATGAACAGCACCTCGCCTGTCTCTTCCGGTCGATAAAACACCTTGCCCTTGCGCACCGTGCTCATGGTGGTGATCCGGTCCAGTTCCTCACGCTCCTTTTCCGACAGATCCTGAAACAGCTCCATCGTCGAAAGATGGCGCATTTTCTCTTCCATGATAATTGTCCTTTTCAGAAGGGAGTGCGGTTGATGAGAGCCAGTCGTCCAGACGTTGCCACAGTCGACCGGGCTCGGGGTTTCCCAGACTGAAGAGACGGCCATCCCACAGCCATGTGGGCGTGGCAAAAACGGTATCTGGCAAGGCCGATTCTGCGACCGACGAGATCTCGATGACTTCTACCAGGGCCCCTGGGTAGCGCTTCGTGATCTCCGCGGCCAGCACGCGACTATGAGCGCATATGGGACAGCGTTGGGCAACGTAGATTTGCAAGTGTGCCATGAAAGAGAGAGCACTCCGAACGAGATTCTTACCACATCCATGGAAGATGCGAGGACCAGCATAGCGGTTATGGGTCTAGACTTCGGTAAAGCTCATTACTTCTCGGAGCACTTTCTCTTTGCAGGGATTATAGAACCAGCCGGCTCAGAAAGCAAGATAGCTTCCAAAAAAGGGGTTGCTTTTCAATTCGGGGGCGGCCGGGGGCCGGGCAGGTAAGGGGCCCCCTTGCAAGGGGGGTGCGGGGGAGCGCCCTCGCATCTGCGGCGTCGGCCGGCGAGACAGGCGGCCGGGGGTTCAGCTTCTCAGGTAGAGCTGCAGGGCAACGGGGAAGGGCGCAGTCATGACCGGCTCGACAACCGGCAGACGTGTCTGGCTGCTGGAGCGGTTGCCCCTCTTGTGAAACACACCCTTGCCGTCGGTACCTTGACACGTCTGGACCAACGCCGTAGAATAGGTTCATCGTCAAGCGTCGTATTGACAGTCTCTCCCAGAGGTCGGTCCGAGCCTAATCCGACAATGATGTTGACACCTTCTTGCAGGGTACCGGCTGAATCTGATAAACCGTGCCTTGACTATTGTGTACAGGAACAACCGTCCGAGGTAGATGGGGGGTATTGGACGCATTCTGGGAGACAACTCTATTGTCAGTCGCAAGACCGGATGCGATCGCAGTGCGCGCGGGTGGGCCCCGGATCATCTCCCCGCCGGCCCGTGGTAGACAGACCACCGGCAGCGCGACGAGATGTGTTGGACTTGCCAATACGGATTGTCACGCCGCCACATGTGTCCTGAGCTCCTGCGAGCAACGCGGCCCTGACCCCGGTCACTTCATACTACTCAGGAGGTGATGTCCAGGTTTAGATCACGAAATTCACATGAGCGAATGAGCATGAATGGTAAGAACTCCATCTCGATCGTTTTGTCCGCCGACCGTCACCAGTAAGGAGAATTTTATGAAAAGCCCAACGCGTGTTCTACTGAGCCTCCTCATCGTCATCGCTTGCACCGCCTTGTTCGGCGGCATTGCAATGGCCGATGGGGGCGGCGATGCCAACGCCCAATCGTTGCCGGGCCCGGGGAATCTTCCCGTCAAAGAGTATACCGCCGTCCATCCCCTGCCCGGATTCGACGCTAAGTACCGGATCGATGAGGCCAGCCTGGCTGCGGCCCTCTCTGAAATGCAGTTGGAAGGCATCACCGAAGGGGGCTATGCAGTGGGCGACACCCGCTGGTTCCTGATCCTCGACAACTATTTCGGCGTGTACCGATTGGCTCGCTACACGGTTGCCTATATCGGCGACAATGTGGAAGTCTGGGTGCAACAGGATCTGAACTACTACAACCCCGACGGCACCCTGAACCCCATCCATCCCAACGCGGACGACGCCGAGAAGATCACCCCCGAGCGCATCCAGTACTACGCGGATACCTTCGAGAATACGGTGCGGCCGTTGGAGACAGACATCTACGGTCCTTACAACGACCGCGACGGCAGTCAGGCTTTCCTACCCGCTTTGGTCGGGCTGCCGGCGGACTACTACGTGACCGACAACCCGCAGCGCGTGGTGATCCTGGTCAGCAACATCCGCGACAGCCACTTCTACGATCCGGTCAACAGCTCCTCCCTCATCGCCGGCTTTGTGTCCTCGACCCTCAACTTCTACATGGACCGCAACATCTTCACCATCGACAGCCAGGCATGGGATAGGAGGCTCGGTCCGCCCAACTATGACTGGGAAGGCACCCTGGCACACGAGTTCCAGCACCTGATCGCCACCGACTCGCCCGGCGGCACCCAGGATACCTGGATGGAAGAGGGCCTGGCCGAATTCGCCGAATTCCTGGTCGGCTATCGACCTCTGCCCTGGAGCTGGCGCACACAGTTCCAGGACCACCCCGAGAACAGCCTCATCGTCTGGGGTGATCAGAACGCAGATCCCGACCAGTCCAGAGGCTACGAGATCCTGGCCGACTATCACCAGTCCGATCTCTTCCTGACCTACCTGGCCGGCCGGCTCAAGGAAGCGGGTCTGGGTGAAGGCGCGGATGGTCATCTGCGGCTGGTGGCGGGCTTGCAGCGTAGCGAACTGTACGGACCCGCGGCTATAGACGAGATGCTGACCGCGGTCGGTGCTCCGTTCACCTTCATTGACG
>RFJM01000430.1 GCA_003694905.1 Caldilineae bacterium | reverse complement strand
CCCAGAGCGCAGGATCCCTCTGATCAGAGTCCACTTCCTTTGTGGCCTGAAGATAGTACATCTCATCATCGGCCATCCCATCCTCCCAATACTTGCATCAATATATCCATTCCTCATGCGCCAGCGGTTCTCGCTGCAACAGCTCCCGATAGATCTTCCAGCGTGGCATTGCCTGATCCAGGGTCCTCTGAAATCGATAGTTGTGCGTGCGTTCGATCAAGTGTGCCATTTCGTGCACGACGATATACTCGAGGCATTGCGGTGGCTTCTTGGCCAGCTCCAGATTGATCCAGATACGCCCGGCTTCCGGATTACATGTCCCCCAGCGGGTGCGCATGCGTTTTACTCGCCAGTCTGACACCTTGACGCCGAGCTTTGGCTCCCATTTTCGAATCAGTTTCGGAATCCTTTTCCTGAGTTCTTCCCGATACCATCGGTTCAGCACACGCAGCCGGCGTTCTCGATCCGCACCGGGATGAATGCACAGGCGCAGTTTCTTGCCAGGACCCAGCTCAACATGCTGACGCCACCACTGTTCGATTACTTCCAGGCGGTAACGCTGGCCCCAGACATAATGGGTCTCTCCGGTCACCATCTCCCGCTCGCTCTGGCGGGCCTGTTCCCGGAACTCCTGCTGCTTTCTGCGTATCCAGCCGAGCCTGGAGACAACGGCCAGGCGCACCGCCTCATCATCCATCGAAAGCGGCGTGGCCACCCGCACTCTTCCCTCGGGAGGGTAGACACCCAGGTGCAGGTTCTTGATGGACTTGCGTACCACCTCCACCTGAATACCACTTACCTCGATGAAGTGACGCTCAGTACTCATCCTGGTTCTTCACTATCTCGAACAGGAATTGCACCAAATCGTCATGCGGCCCAATGACCTCCGCAATGGCCTTGCAGATGCGCCGCTCCTTGATCCGGTTGCCCCGCCATTCTGCCTGGCGGGTGTTCTGCACCACAGTATCGATCTCCAGCGCCAGCAATTCAGCCAAGTCGACGTCAGTGCCCACGTGTTCCTCCACTTCGATGGCCTCAAGTTCGGGCCGGTCGCGTAGATTGTCATAGAGGGCGCGGCGTGCCGGTGTGTCGATGCTGGGCGGATAGTGCGAGGAGCTTGCCGGATTCCTGACCTTCCTAGCCAGCTCCTGGATCTTCTTCAGGTACTCTTCGTATTCCAGCGCCTGCTGCTTGCGTTCCTCGATGAGGGCATCGAGCAGATCCGACATCTGCTCGTAGTATTTGGGGTTGACCGGCTGCTCGTCGATGATGAGCTTGCGCAGGTTGTTCTCGATGGTCTCGGCCACTGCCTCCTGATCGGCCTTGATGCCTTCCGGAAGCTGGTCGGTGGCTTTGGTTCCCTTCTGGATGATGAGGTCGACGAGACCCAGGTCGTCGAAGGCGGAAAGCACCCTACTCTCGTCGGCCTGGATGTAAGTATCGAGCAGATGCCGCATGGCCGGTTCGTACGCCTTGAGGTCGATGTAGTCGCCGCTGGCGAGCTTGACCTCCTCGCGCACGTGCTCGTAATGCTTGACTTCCTGCCGAATCCGCTCGATTTCTTCAGCACTGTAGCCGGCCTCGGGCAAATCATTGGCGAGGTTGGCGAATGCCCGCACCAGCGAGGCCACGGCCTTGTAGAGCGCGATCCGCTTGGGTTCGTTGTCCTTGAGCGCCTCCTTGTCCGCCGTGTTCTCGGCGCAGAAGTAGTGCAGATAGGCGCGGGTGTCCCTGGGCGGGGGGACAGGCTCACACAGGGCACGGACCTGTTCCAGCGTCTCCTCCAGCCGCTCGCGTCCCTTCTCGAGCCGGTCCTCGAGAAGTCCGGCCACGTCCTCCTTGTCATAACCACTGAAGGCTCCGCTGGTGTAGTCCCTCACAGCGCTCTCCAGGGACTTGAACAGATCCCGGTAGTCGACAATGTAGCCGTACTCCTTGTCTTCGGTGTGCAGCCGGTTGACGCGGCAGATGGCCTGGAACAGGCCATGGTCCTGCATCTTCTTGTCGATGTAGAGATAGGTGGCGGGCGGGGCGTCGAATCCAGTGAGCAGCTTGTCAACCACGATCAGCAGCTTCATCTGCCCCGGTTCCTTGATGAACTTCTCCTTGACCTGCTGCTCGAACTCCTCCACCCGGTACATGGCCCGTTCCTCGTCCTGCTCGAACCAGTCGGCCAGCATCTTGCGGTAGATCTCATACTGGTGGAGGCGCTCGTTATGGCCCTCACCCGTCTCCTCGCCCTTGATGTCGTTGGGCGAAGGTTTGTAGCTGGTGACAATGGCGCATTTGCCTGCCAGGGGAGACTTGCTGAACAGCTCGTAGAACTTGCAGGCCTGGTAGATGCTGCCGGCCACCAGAATGGCGTTGCCGCGACCGCTCATCAGCCGGTCGCGGGTATCCATGTCGAGCAGGATGTCGTTGACGATTTTCTGCAGCCGCGACTGGGAGCTGAGCACGTTCTGCAACGTCCCCCAACGCTGTTTCAGCTGCAGGCGCGCAAGATCCGACAGGCCGCGGGTCTTGGCCTCGAACCACTGATCAACCTTCTCGCGCGAGGTCAGCTTTTGATCGATATCGCGGGCCTCGTAGCGCAAATCCAGAATGACGCCGTCGCGCACCGCCTCGTCGAACTTGTAGGTGTGGATGTAGGGGCCAAAGACCTCGATACTGGTGCGCTTGTCCTTCTTCAGAAGCGGCGTCCCGGTAAAGCCGATGAACATGGCATCGGGCAGGATCTTCTTCATGGCCTGGTGCAGCTTGCCCGACTGGGTGCGGTGGCACTCGTCCACAAAGACGAAGATCTCGCCCTTGGGAGAGAAGTCCCCGGACAGGCTTTTGTGCAACTCGTCGATGAACTCCTGCGCTGCCTTGTCCTCGTTGCGCCCAAACTTGTGAACCAGCGAGCACATCAGCCAGTGTTTGGTGGAATTGAGCTGGCTGATGAGATCCGCCCCGGATTTCGTACGGTAGATGTCCTCGTTGACCCCGTGATAGACACTCTCGATCTGCTCGTCGAGTTCGGTGCGGTCGGTAACCACCAGGACCCGGGCATTTTCCACGTTTTCGCGGATCCATTTGGTCAGCCACACCATGGTCAGCGACTTGCCGGAGCCCTGGGTGTGCCAGATGATTCCGCCCTCGCGTCTGCGGATGCGTTCCTGGGCGGCCTTGACCCCGAAATACTGGTTGTGTCTTGGCAATTTCTTGATGCCGGCATCGAAGGCGACGAAATCGTGGACGATCTCGAGGAAGCGCTCCTTTTTGCAGAGCAGGCGCAGATGGTCGTCCAGCACCTCGCCCGGCGCGGACGGCGGTGCCCCCTCCTCCTTCCAGGTCAGGTAGTATTTCTCCGGTGTCTCGATGGTGCCGTAGCGCAGCCCCTCGGTGTCGTTGCCCGCCATCACCAGCTGCTGGGTGGTAAAGAAGCTGCGGATGAAGGTCTTCTTCTGATTGTCGAGATTCTGGCGGATGCCTTCGCTGACCGAGACGGTGGAACGCTTCAGCTCCAGCACGCCCAGGGCAATGCCGTTGACATAGAGCACGATGTCGGGGCGCTTGGTGTGCTCGCCATGGATGGTGACCTCCTCGGCAATCCCGAAGTCATTGGCCTCGGGGTTATCCCAGTCGATCAGCCAGACAGTCTCGGCCTGCTGCCCGGCGCCCTCACGGACCTTGACCCCGTAGCGCAGCAGTTCGTAGACCGCCTTGTTGGCGTCATACAGGTGACGCCCCTCACCCAGCGCAGCTGCGCGGCTGAGTTCGTGCAGGGCGCGATTGATAAGTGTGTCGGAGTAGCCGCGACGGCGAAGCCAGTCGCGCAGCAGAGCCTCCTCGATGTTGCGGTTGCCCTGCCGATCAATCCAGTTGCCGAGATAGTCGTAGCCCAGCTCCTTGTGAAACAGCCGGACGACCCTGGCCTGGGTCTCGATCTCCTTCCGGGCCACAAGACTCATCGTGTTATCCCCCGCAACAGGTGCCGGCGACGGATGCCCTCCTAGGCACGGCGCAACGCATCTTTTTCCTCCCCCAGCACTTCGCTCAGCACATATTGCCTGAAATCGCCCACGTCCGTGAAGACGCGGTAGCCCGCCTGGCTGGCGAGGGCGATGACTTCGGGACCTTCGTTGAGAAGCACGGCAACCGGTTCGCTCAGTTCCTCCTGAAGTCCGCTCGGCCAGGCCAGGTCGAAGACGGCCTTCTGCTCGCCCGTATCCGGGTCGGCAAAGTCGTAGGCCAGTTCACCACGGGGAAGGCCCTGTTCCTCGACCCAATCATCCAGCGCCTCCAGCTTCGCCTCTTCCTCCTCGTCGGCAATGCCCCCGATTACCTCAACTGCAGGGCGACGGACAGAGGGCGCGCGCGGTTCAAGCCAGCGGGTGTCGCCATGCAGCAGGGATTCGAGTACGCGATTGACCTCGGCTGCCAGCAGTTCCTTGCGTGCCTCGAGGAAGGCCGGGTAGTTCTCGATCTTCCACAGTTCCGGATCCATCGGGATCCACTGCGAGGCCAGGGCACCGGGATGCGCCGCCTCGATCTCGGGGAAATATTCCTCGGGCAGACGGTCACTGATCCTGAGGTTGGTATCCTTGGTAAGGAAACAGTAGTTGGCCAGCGCGTTGACCTCCTGCTTCTTGTAATTGCGCTTGTAGAGCTGCGCCTTGGGGAAGATGTGGTGCACTTCCAGCTTGCTCATCTTGCCCAGCAGGTTGGCCTTGAGCGGCAGGCCGGAACCCCAGTCGCGGGCCTCGCCCATGCGCGTGATCATGTAGAGGACCGGATAGAAACGTGCGCCCAGGCTCCAGCCGGTGAAATGGGCTGGCTCGACGCGCATGCTGCCGTGCCACAACCGCATTTGCTCGAGCAGCCGATCCAGCCCGCCCTCGGGGCCCTCCAGTGTGGCCAGGTCCTGGTCGATCATCGATTCGGTGGAACCGGAGAAGCGGCCCCACATGCCGGCCTGGACGAACCAGAACAGCAACTTGTCTCGCGTCACTTCGTCGAGCTTGCCATTCAGACTATCGAGATAGCGCACCATGACCGGTATGGCGAAGCGGCCGAACAGCACCCGGTCGTGATCGAGGCCAAGGCGACTGGCGATCAGATTCAGGGCCGTGTCGATGTGCTTCACGGCACGCTTGAGCCCTTCCTGGATCTCCTGGGCCGACTTGTCGTGCAGATGCTGAAACTTGGCCTCGCCGGTGAGTACCGTGTTCACCGAGCGCAGCAGCCAATCCAGGCTGAAGTGATAATCGGCTTCTGCCCAGCGCGCCAGCTCCTGCTTCATCGCCTCGCGCCCCTCCGGCCAGTCTGCGCAGATGCGCGCCAGGGCCAGATCACCCATTGACAGCTTGGTGCCGCCGCTGTTGACGCGGTTGAAGATGTCGACCACGACGTCGAGGGTCTTGTCTTCGCCGGTGATCTCCTCGATGTGCAGGTCGATATCGGTGATGCCCAGCAACTGGCTGAGTCGACCTGCATACTCGCCCACCTTTTGTGTCAGCGCAGGATCCGCGCTCAGACGAGCGATAAATCCGCCAAGCCCTGCGGAGCCCTGTTGCATCAGCTCGGTGACATCGATCCACAGTGGATCGTCTTTCATCTTGATGGGCTGGTAGAAGGCAAATTGCTCGTCTTCCAAGTGGAACCTCAAATCCGTGAACGCCCGGGGATTGCCGTCGAAAAAACGCGGAGGGCGCCCCCGCACCACCCCATAGAGTGACGTCATGCGCTGCTGGCCATCGAGGAGCAGTTTCACGATGCCCGCCGCCACTGGGCCATCGCCCCGGTGTGCCGCGCTTTTCGACTCGGTCGCCCACACCAGCAGCCCACCAATCGGATGACGCCGGTAGAGCGAATCGAACAGCCCGCGCACCTGATCGCGGTTCCACACATAGCCTCGCTGGAACTCCGGCAGTGCCATGTGGCCGCTGTCGATATGATCGAGAATCGTGGAAATTTTCACCTCATACCTCCCCGTAGTGACACCATTGTTCTTCGCTGAGCCCCCTCAGATATTGCCCGACCTTATCGAGCACGCCATGATCTCAGGCCCACTCCAGCTGTTCCCTGAATCTCAGGAGCTTGTCGATGGTCAACGTATGATGCCAGGCTGCCAGAATCAATGGCGGAGGCGGCCTGGTGCTCTCCGATTCCTT